>JAZDPZ010000045.1:0-5504 GCA_043797105.1 bacterium
AAGGATATTTTAGATAATCATCTATTATGTTTGAATAACCTCCTGTTGCGATTTTTGTTGTTTTAAAACCTAATTCTTCTTCAATACGTAAAATAATACCCTCTACCATAGCTGCATGTCCGATTATAATACCGCTTAACATACTATTTATTGTATTTTTACCAATTACAGAAGCAGGCGGAGTTATATTAATTTTAGGAAGAAGCGAGGTAAAAGAACTTAATGACTTTGCTGAAATTTCTATACCCGGTGAAATAGCACCTCCTATGAATTTTCCATCATTCAAGACCACATCAAAAGTTGTAGCTGTACCAAGATCAACCACTATAGATGGGGAACCATATAATTTATAAGCTGCGCAGGCATTTGCAATTCTGTCGCAACCTACTGATTTTTCTACATCCAGATTAATTCCCGCATTAATACTTGAGGAAACTATAAGCACAGGTATTTTAAAGCATTTTTGCACAGCAATTTTTAATTTTTCCGTAAGAAGAGGAACAACACTCGATATAACAGCAGCTTTAAATCCATTGTACAAAATCTCTTGCTTTATGAAATTATTTAAAATAATTTCATAATCTTTTTTTGTTTTAAATTTATCACTGCTTAATTTTGAAGTATGTATCAGAATTTCATCCTTATAAATTCCGATTGTTATAGATGTATTTCCAATATCTAAAACTAAAAGCATTTTTCTCCTAAAAAGCTTATACCAAATTGCAATCATAATATAACTTGTCATTCAGAGAGCGAAGCCCAAAGAATCTCATAAGCGTTCGATTCTTAGATTGCTTCGCTTCGCTCGCAATTACATATTTGGATTGCAAAAGCACCTAGTTTTAATTATACTGCTGAATTTTTAAGCTGTCATTGTATCGAAATCGCCTATCCTTTTGTCTAACAATTTTTTCTCCTGATTTTCTAATTGTTTTTTAGTATAATCTTTACCTCTTTCAAATATACTTGAAAACCAGCCTTTTATTCTTTGCCATATAGTTTTCTTTTGAGAACCGCTATCTTGTGAAGTTTGAGTTTCTTTTGGAAAATTTAGAACTTGTCCGGGTTTAATCAAATTGGGATTTTTAATTCCATTCATATTTACAATAATTTTTATTATCTCGTTTATTGATAAATCTTTAAAATTTTCATTTGTAGAACGCATTTTTTTTGCTATAGCCCAAAGAGTATCACCTTTTTTCACTTCATAAGAGTTTTCTTCAGCATTTTCTTTAAGAATAGGCATTTTATATTCTTTTTCTATTTCCTCCAGATTTTCTTGTTTGTAAATCCTTTTCATGATTTCAATTGCTTCAGCCCTTTTTTCATCATTCAACGCATAAGCAATTGAATTATCGTTTTCTTCGGGAGTTACTATACCGTCCGGTTTACCTAAACAACAATCCTGAAATATTGTCCAAGCCAAATTTTCACTTGCAGAAATACCTTTATCCTTTGGATTTATATTCATAGTATTAAATAAATCCTTAAACATTTTCATTTCATCAGGTCTATTTCTTTCTCTTATATCACTCGGAATAAATTCATTCAGAGAAATATAACCATCTCCATTAGTATCTAAAGCTTTTAAAGACTCTTTTGAGTACGCCATGCCTGCTTCAAGATCAGGCAATCCTTCATTTAATTCTGTAAATTTAATTTTTGATGTCGCTAGTGTATCAAAATTTTTTTCGTTAGTTAATTTTGCTACTTCATAACCCGCATTTGCTGATCTGCTTTTTGTTCTACTTGCATCATAAGGTCCTTTTAATCCATCAATTAAATTCATCCTATATTCTCCCCTTGTTTCCCAATATTCCCACCTTAAAAATTCTCTATTAAAATAAAAACAAAAATATAAATTAAAATTACTCAACAAAGATATAAATATTTTGCGCAATATTTATTTATTCTAAATATTTATATATAAAGATATAAATATTTAATAAACGCTTATTTGTTTATATATAAATAATATTTTTTTTGCGTTACAAAATTAAAAGTTTAAATTTCTTAACAATTAAAACTAGATTTTTTATTCATCAAAAGGGTTAATACCCCCAAATCTCTGGGTCGTATTGTCATCGCGAGGGCTTTAGCCCGTGGCGATCTATAATCCTGAACTTGTTGGATTGCTTCGCTAAGCTTGCAATGACATTTTGTAGATACCCCGTTTATTCTTTAATGGCTCCTTGTGTGGTTCCGCTTATGAAATATTTTTGAAGGGCAAGGAAGAAAATTAAAATCGGAATTGTGGATATAATAGCGCCTGCTGCAATATAACGCCAATTTGAGCTAAACATGCCCTGTAAATGGTTTAATCCCACGGGAAGAGTATACATTGTCTGTTTTGTAAGCACAATGCTGGGCCACAGAAACTCACTCCAAACTCCGACAAAAGTAAATATCGCAAGTGTGGCTAAAGCTGGTTTTACAAGAGGGATCAAAATTTTCCACCAAATTTCAAAAGAATTGCATCCGTCTATAACCGCAGCTTCTTCAAGTTCCTTAGGAATCCCTAAAAAAGCCTGTCTCATTAAAAATATTCCAAAGGCATTAACAGCAAAAGGAAGGATTAATCCGGCAAAACCTGCAATATTTGAGACTGAATCAATCAAATTAAGCCTTAAAACCATTAAATAAACAGGTATCATTATAACCTGAAAAGGAACCATAATAGTCGCAAGAATTGAATAAAAAATAAAATTTTTACCCTTAAAATTCATTCTAGCAAGAGGATAAGCAGCTAATGCCGATAAAATCAGATTTAATATTATTGTAAAAATAGAAACAATAAAACTGTTTAAAATATAAGTTCCAAAAGGAACCCGATTCCATACTCCTATAAAGCTTGAAAAAGTTAGATGTTCAGGTATTAAAGAAGGTGGATAACTGAAAATATTTTCTTCAGGAGATTTTAAAGCAGTAGAAAGCAGCCATAGAAAAGGAACTATTGATATAATCGCAAAAAAAACAAGAAATATATGAGATAAAATCTTTTTAAGAGTTAACATAATTTTTTCCTTCGAAAAAGCGCATATTAATTATTGATAAAATCATAATAATAACAAGTAAAATAACTCCTGCCGCAGAAGCATAACCTAAATCAAGATTTTCAAATGCTCGTTGATATATATAATAAACAATAGTTTTGCTTGCATTCATAGGACCGCCTTGAGTCATAATATATATTTCAACAAAAACTTTCATTGCAGAAATTGAGCTTATAATGCTGACAAGAGCTATTGTTGGTTTTAAATGAGGAATAGTAACGGTTAAATGTTTTTGAATTTCGTTTGCCCCATCTATCTCAGCAGCTTCATAAAGATCTTTTGGAATAGAAGTAAGAGCTGCCATATATATAACCATATAATATCCGATTCCTTTCCAGACAGTTACTGCCATAACTGAATAAATTGCAATATTAGGATCTGTTAACCATCCGATTTTTGGTAAATAAACCAGATTCATCAAATAATTTATAATTCCATTGCTGGCATAAAGCCATTTCCAAGCTATTCCGGCTACAACAATTGAGATAATAACAGGAATATAAATAATAGCTCTGTAGATTGTTATTCCAATAAGTTTTTGATTAATAATAATAGCAACTATTAAAGACAAAATAACTAAAATAGGCACAACTCCGGCAAGATAAATAAAAGTATTTAGTATTGTTTTCCAAAAAACAGGGGAATTAAGCAATTCTATATAATTGCCAAGCCCAACCCATTCAGGTTTATAAATATCATGCCTGTAACTTTGAAAGCTCAGTAAAAAACTTTCAAAAAAAGGAATAAAAAAAAATAAAATTAATATCATGCCAGCAGGCATTAAAAATAAATAAGAACCCCACCATTTATATTGTTTTAGCAAGCTTGTTATACCTTGAAATTTTTAAGTAATTAATATAAAAAATTGTAAAGATATTTTATATACCTAGCAATTATTAGTTATCATCATACTTTATATATACAAGAAACAACTTTCCTAACCTTCCCTTCTCTTCCTTTCCCTTATGTTTCCTTTCTACCCTTCCTGTAAAAGTTGTACCCTATAAAAGAGGGTATTTTTTTGTTTATATAAAACTTTTAATTTAACTAATTCTTTGGAACATATATCCAAGCCCACGAGCAGTTAAAATAAGTTCAGGGTTAGAGGGATCAACTTCAAGTTTTGATCTTAACCTGCTTATATGAACATCAACGACTCTTGTATCAATTCTATGATCAGCAGGATATGACCACACGTACTGAAGAATTTCATTTCTTGAAAATGCTTGTCCTGAATTACTTACCAATAATTCAAGCAAACTAAATTCCATGCCTGTAAGTCTGATACGTTCATTTTTACGATATACCTGACGTCTGTTCGTATCAATTCTTATATTACCTGTAGTAATAATATTTTTGGAAATTTTCCCACTGCCTACAAATTCTTTTTGATTTGTCCTTCTTAAAACAGCTTTTACGCGAGCTTCAAGTTCTTTTGGGCTAAAAGGTTTAATAACATAATCATCCGCTCCAAGTTCAAGTCCTGTAATACGTTCTGATACATCCCCCAAAGCTGTAAGAATTATTATTGGAACCTCCGAAGTTTTTCTAATTTCTCTGGTAACACCATATCCATCCAGTTTAGGCATCATTACATCAAGTATTAATAAATCAGGATTAAACTTAGTAAAAACATCCAGCGCTTCTTCTCCATCAGCCGCAGTCATAACCTCATAACCTACCATTTTAAGCCTAGTTTCCAAAATCCTGCGAATACTGGCTTCATCATCAACTACCAGTATCCTCTCACGTTCTATTATATCATTTTGTATTTCTGCATTTTGTGCCATATCACTTGTCCTATTAGAACCTACCTTAAGCATTACTATAACTATCTAGTTTCTCAGCTTAGAATTATTTTTATTAATTTATTCTAGCACACAATAATATCTATGTTAAAGTATTTTACACAAGATTTTTTTTATAAAATAATTAAAATAAGGAATATAAAATGCTTATAAAATTGTTAATACGTTGGATACTTTATACTCTTGCATTATTATTAATAGTTCATATTATTCCGGGTATATCTATATCAGGAATTTTGACTGCTTTAATTGTTACTCTTGCAATAAGTTTTACTAATTTTTTTATTAAACCTTTTATTATGTTGCTTGCGCTTCCAATTAATCTTATGACCTTTGGTTTATTTGGGATCATTATTAATTCACTTTTATTAATGCTTATAGCTTTTTTAATTCCTCAATTTATAATTAAAGGATTTATTCCGGCGTTAATGGGATCAATACTTTTTTCAATTTTTAGTATTATAATTAACAAAATAACAGGGAAAATAATTAAATTTTAATACCGGAACTTTGATAGCAAAAGTTCAAAAAATAGACAATATTTGAAAGAATTATATAAAAAACGAGGCTGAAAACCGCATGGCTTCGTTTTGATTTTTCTTGGAAGAAAAATTTTTTACAAAAACATAGCGTTACGTCTATA
>JAZDPZ010000046.1:0-8298 GCA_043797105.1 bacterium
TAATTTTATTATCCTAACATTAATGAACACTCTCATTAAATTTATTTCATGATAATATCATATTTTATCAATATATATTATATTTTCCCCAAAATCAATGTTTTTAAACATAAATATATAAAATGTATATAATTTGTTACAATTATGAATTTGGAGATTTTTAGAATATAAAAATGGAAAAAGTTTGCTATTTTGAATGTTTTTCAGGCGCAAGCGGAGATATGCTGCTTGGAGCGCTTTTAGGCACAGGTATTAATCAGGAATGGTTTTTAAACGAGTTAGATAAAATTAATGCAATCAAAGGATTTTTTAATATTGAAATTTCAAATTTGCTTAAAAAAAATATAGCTGCTACCAATATAGAAATTAAATTAACTCATCAAGAAGAGCATCATCATAGAGGACTTAACCATATTAAAAACATAATAAATTTATCAAATATAGACACAAAAGCAAAAGAGCTTGCAATAAGAATTTTTACTACACTTGCAGAGGCTGAAGCAAAAGTTCATAACACAGATATAAATAATGTGCATTTTCATGAAGTCGGCGCAATAGATGCTATAGTTGATATAGTAGGTTTTTCAATTTTATTTATAAAATTAAATATAGATAAAGTAATTGTAAGTCCTATAAATACAGGAACAGGCTTTGTAAAAAGCGCGCATGGCTTACTTCCGGTTCCTGCTCCCGCAACTCTTGAAATTATAAAAACTTTTAATTTGCCTATTAATAATTTAATAAATATAAATTCAGAGTTATTAACTCCCACAGGAGCAGCTATCCTGGCTACAATAAAAAATGATTTTGGTTATTTCCCTGGTTTTGAACAAATTGATTCTGTTTCCTACGGAGCGGGAAAAAATGATTTTGAACAGATAGCTAATGTTGTCCGCCTGACAATTGGTAAATTAAACAGGCAAAAATTAGATACCTGGCTACTTGAAACCAATATTGACGATATGCAGCCTGAATTTTATGATTTTATTTTTGAAAAATTGTTTCAAGCAGGCGCATTTGAGGTATTTTTAACCCCGATAATTATGAAAAAAAACAGACCTGCCAATATTCTCACTGTTATATGCTCTGAAGAAATAAAAAATAATATAGAAAAAATAATTTTTGAAGAAACATCGACTTTTGGCATAAGAAGCCGTGAACTATCCAGAACTGTTTTAAATAAAAAATTAAAAAAAATTAATATTGAAAATTTAGGAGAAGTAACAGTAAAAATAGGTTATGATGATGCAGGAAAAATACTTTCTGCAAAGCCTGAATATAAAGACTGCGCAAAGCTAGCTAAAAAACATAATATTCCAATCAAGCAGGTTTATAAATATTTCCTGCTAAACTGTTTAAAAGAATCTTAAAAAAGTTTATTGCGGTTTGATTTTCAATTAACTTGAAGAAAATCTGAAAGTATCGTATTACTAATTAAAATTCCTTTTGTTGTTAAAATCAGATTTTCATTTTTTATATTTATAAAATCATCCTTATATTTATCTATAATATTTTTATATTTTTTTAGTAAATCAATATTATATTCTTTTATTAAATTTTTCAATATTAATTCCCTGAATCAACCTCAATCCAAGAAAAATAGCTTCTTCTACAGCTTCTTGAGATGTAACCGTGTGTAAAAAATTTTTTTTAAGCGAATTATTAATATATTCTTTTAAATTACGACTATTTGAATATCTTATGCCATTAACATAACCATGCGCGCTCAAGCCAAGCCCCAAATATTCTTCATTATTCCAATAGCTTAAATTATGCTTTGATTCATATCCTGATTTTGAGAAATTACTTATTTCATAATGGTTAAAACCATAATTTGCAAGAATATCTATAGCTTTAAGATACATTTGCACTGTTAATTCATCATCAGGAATATTTTCAGGCATATTTCTTCCAAATTCCGTGTTTTCCTCTATTTTTAATCCATAAGCAGAAATATGTTTTATTTCTAAATTTGCAGCAAGATTCAAAGTTTCTTCCCAAATTTTTATGTTTTGATTTGGCAGTCCATAAATTAAATCCACGCTAATATTTTCAAAATCAGCTTCTTTAGCTGAAATAACAGCCTGTATTGCCTGTTTTTTATTATGTTTCCTGTTCAAAAGTCTTAACAGGCTTTCATCAAAGCTTTGAATCCCGATACTAAGACGATTTATGCCCAATAACCTAAGATTTTTTAAATATTCTTTATCAATAGTGCCAGGATTAACCTCTACAGTTATTTCAACATTATTTAAAATCTTAAAAAATGAATAAATTTCAGAAAATATTTGCTCAAAATTTTTTATTTCCAGTAAAGAAGGTGTTCCACCTCCGATATAAATAGACTTAAGCTCTATATCTTTATAATTTAAAGAATTTTGATATATTTCTTTTACTAATGAAGCAATATAAGCCTCTATATAATCATTTTTATCAGTAAATGAAAGAAAATCACAGTAATAACATTTGTCTTTACAAAAAGGCACATGAATATATAAACTATTTAGGGGTCTATATTTATTTAAGAGATGGATCATCCTGAGAAATTAAACTATCATGTAATTCATTAAGCTTTCTTAGCTTTGAAAGTCTGGAGAGAACCAGCATAATGGATAAAATTAAAAGAACTAATATAAAATATAATCTTTGCGCGCCTACAAAACTTGTTGCAACTGATCCTGCCGCTATGCACAAGATATAGAAAATTACTACAGTACGATTATGTGATAATCCTGCTTTTAATAGTCTATGATGAATATGATCGGCATCAGCAACAAAAGGGCTGGTTTTTTTGAAGAGTCTTCTGATTATGGAATAAGAAATATCCATTAGAGGCACAGCAAGAATCATAATAGGCAAAAGTATCGTTACAGTAACGGTTTTTAGCACTCCGGTAACAGATAAGGCTGCAAGCGTAAATCCTGAAAACAAAGCGCCGGAATCTCCCATAAATATTTTTGCCGGATGAAAGTTAAACAGCAAAAATCCCATCATAGCTCCGGCTAAAATTGCAGCCGCAAGAGCGCTTATGGGCTGATGAGTATAAATGGCGACAACAGCCAAAGTAACAGCGCTTATAGCAGTCACTCCTCCGGCTAATCCGTCTACCCCGTCTATAAAATTCATAGCATTGGTAATTCCTACAAGCCACAATATTGTCAAAGGCAGACTTAATATTCCTAAGATTATAGGATTACCAAAGGGATTAAACAAAATTTCTATCCTGACTCCAAGTAAAAAAGCTATTAATGCTGCGCCTATCTGAACAAAAAGTTTAAATTTAGGAGTTAAGTTATAAAGATCATCAACCATGCCAAGTAAAAATATTAAACTTCCGCCTATTAATATACCGGATAAACCGTTTCCATGCGGATAATCCCAACTAAGCAAAACTAAAATTATAAAAGTAAAAATAGTGCAAAGCCAAATCGCAACTCCTCCAAGTCGAGGAATAGGAGATTTATGGATTTTTCTGTCATTCGGAACATCGACCAATCCCTTTTTAACGCAGAAATAACTTACTATAGGCACTATAACTATCGCTAAAAGAAAAGATATAATAAATCCCCAAATATGCGCGTCAAAAATAGTAATTATAATTTTATAACCTCCGGTATTTAATTAATTCTTTATACAAATCCCAATGGGCATATAAATAAATTATATCTTATAAAGTATAAAGCGGATATTTTTGGCATAAATCCATTGATTTTTGCTTTAACTCTAATAGTTTAACATCGTTTTCCGAGTTTTTTACGGTTTCAGCAATTATTTCACCTACAATTTTCATATCCTCAGCATTAAAACCTCTTGTTGTAATTGCAGGAGTTCCTAATCTGACGCCACTGGTTATAAAAGGACTTTTGGGATCATTGGGAACAGTATTTTTATTTGCTGTAATATTAACTTTTTCAAGTAAATTACTGATATCTTTTCCTGTTTTTCCTGTTTTTCTAAGGTCCATGGTCATCAGATGATTATCAGTGCCTCCGCTTACTAAATCCATATCATTTTCTATGAGCGAATTAGCAAGTGATTTGGCATTTTCAATTATATTTTTGGCATATTCTTTAAATGACGGCTGCAATGCTTCATAAAGCGCAACAGCCTTTGCCGCAATAATATGCTCCAAAGGTCCACCCTGTATTCCGGGAAATACAGCTTTATCAATTCCCTGCGCATGTTCGGCATCACATAAAATTAATCCGCCTCTTGGTCCTCTTAAAGTTTTATGCGTGGTTGTTGTGATAAAATCTGCTGTTCCAACAGGCGAAGGATGATACCCTGTTGCTACTAATCCTGCTATATGCGCTATATCTGCCATTAAATAAGCATTTACTTTATCGGCTATTTCTCTAAATCTTTTGAAATCAATAATTCTAGGATAATTGCTTGCCCCTGCAATAATTAATTTTGGTTTATGCTCAAGAGCTTTTTTTTCAAGCTCATCATAGTCAATCCAGCCATTTTTATCGACTTTATAAGCAGCCACATCAAAATACATGCCTGAAAAATTAGCGGGGGAGCCGTGAGTTAAATGTCCTCCATTTGACAAATCCATACCAAGTATTTTATCTCCGGGTTTAAGCGCATGCAAAAATACTGCCATATTAGCCTGAGCGCCGCTATGAGGTTGGACATTGGCATGTTCTGCTCCAAAAAGTTTTTTAGCTCTTTCAATTGCAAGATTTTCTATTTCATCTATAATTTCACAACCATTATAAAAACGCTTATAAGGTTTACCTTCTGCGTATTTATTGGTTAATACAGTGCCGGCAGCAGCCATTGTCGCAGGACTCGTAAAATTTTCACTTGCTATTAATTCAATAGTATTTCTTTGTCTGTCTAATTCTTTTAAGATTAATTCCGCAACAACAGGATCACTTTTTTTTATTTTTTCGATTTCCATAACCTATCCCTTATTATTATTTCAAGTCCACATAAAAACCTTTTTATTAATCATAATAAAAAAAAAATCCTTCTACTATAAAAAAAATAAAAATATGCCCAAGCTCATTTTTTAATCATTACTGTATATGTAACGTCTTTTTTCGCGTTAGCATCTATTTTAACCGGAAATACAATTGTATGAGCATCTTTTTTAATATATTTGTCAGAATTTTTAACAATTGACCAGTCTCCAAAAAGTCTTTCGCAAACATCAACCTGAACAGGTTCTTTTTTGTGATTTTTAATATTAAATTCAAAAGAAACTTCTATAAAATCAGAGTATTCTTTGTAATCTGTTGCTTTTCTTTCTCCCACAATGTCAAAAGCATCTCCAATATACAGTTCTATTTTTTCATCAACAGGAGTGTGATCTATTTCATCTTCTCCGATAAATTGAATATCTCCCGCTGAGTCTTTTTTATAGACTCTTATTTTACCTTTAGGCAAAGCTATGCCGAGATTATTGGATTTTGAATTTTTAAGCTCAAGAATTACGCTGATTTTTTGATTTTTTACAGTATCGCGTCCTGATCCTAGCTTGTTATTATAATAATATGAATAACCCTGATTTATCCAACTATAATAATTATTTCTAAGAGGATCATAGATAAATTTTTTATTGGTTAAAACATTATTTGCTGTTATCAGAGTTAATTGTTTGGTTTCATTATTTTTAACATCAGTTTTTCTGTCCAGAGAATACAAATGATATTCAAAAAATGATTCTTCTTTAAACTGCTCTTTGGCATAATCCAAAGAATAGCCGGCTGCTTTAGTTTCTCTTAAATAATTATCACGTTTATTGACTATTTTTCTTACATCGCCGGCAACAAGTTTTAAAGAAGCATTATTATAATCTACTCCTGAATTATTATTAAGAGTTACCCATCCTGTAAGGTCTGTGTTTTTATCATCATTGTCAATTAAGGCAATATAATCAGTATACCAGTTAACCCCGTCAGTTAAATAAGCTAATTCAAAATTATTATTGCCTGATTTTGCTGAATCTGCTTTCCAAACCAAAGCAGGACGAGCATAAAGACCTTCAGGCAATTTATCAATTATAATGTCGTTAAGATAAGTTAATAAAATGCCGTCATTGGTTTTAATGGCGAAATTACTTGTATTAAAAGTATTATAATTATTATAGTTATTATTTCTAATAGTTGCAGTAGGAGGATTTAATAAGATACCCTCTAATATTTTGCCGTCATTTCTAAATTTTATGGATTTTCCCACCATTTTATCCAGAATTTTAGATTTATCTATTAAATCATAACGATAATTTTGCTCTCTGATAATAAAATCATTGAGAGATGTTAAATTTTTTAAATGAACGCTGGTAGGGTCTATTAAAGATGCAATATTATCGACTTCAATTTCATTACAGCCTTTTTGGAGTTTTATTTGTCTATAATCCTTTACTAATGCAAAATTTTGATTATAGACTGTCAGGCTTACTCCATTTTGATTGGAATTACTCAGACAAAAGACTTTATTAGAGCCAGAAAAACAAATAAAAGCGCATAATAAACATAAAATAAATAAATATTTAAATTTTTTCATACTTAAACCTCCTATGAAAATTTTAATACAAGAATAAGTTTTGAAAAATTCTTATCAGGATGAATAAATAAAGTAAAAATCTTGCAACATATTGATTTTCTTAAATTATAACCGTTTACATTTTGAAGCATTCCTAAATAACTGTTTATTGTAGCGCGCATTCTTTTAAGAAAAGACTGATTGAACTTGTCTGAATTATTTTTCCATCTGCTCACAACCTTGAAAGCGCGTTTGATAGTCCGTTGACGTATATAAATTCTATTTGGTTTTACTGCATAACCTACAAAATCAATACCTGAAAAAATAGTATTAACAGCCTTTTTATGAGGATGAAGCTTTTGTTTTAAACGTGTCTGCAAAAAATTATCTATGGCATCATACCATTCGTTTAACTGCTTTGGATATTCATGAAGAATCACGAAATCATCAACATATCGACAGTAATATTTGCATTTAAGCCCATGCTTAACGTATTGATCCAAAATATTCAGATAAACATTGCTAAAAAACTGACTTGTAAGATTACCAATAGGCAATCCTTTATGATTAGGCGTATTCCACAAACTTTTATGGGTTGGAAGCACTTTAAATAATTCAGGCTTAGACTTAATTATCACATTAAAGCGCGGATCATGAAAAATTATTTGATGCAGTAAATTTAAAAGCCATTCTTCATGAACATAACGTTTTAATTCCTGAAAAAGTATGTTTTTATCAATACTGAGAAAAAAATTAGAAATATCAGCTTTAAGATAATAAGCCTTTTTAGTGTAGTTTTGAGTAATACTGCGGGTAAAATGATTAAGCCTTTTACAAGCTGCTAAAGTTCCTCTCTCCGGAATACAACTGAATGTATCCCGAATAAATCTGTTGTGAAAACGATCTTTTACAGCATTGTATACAAGATGATGAACGATTCTGTCTCTAAAATCAGCAGCCCAAACTTCTCTAGGCTTTGGATCAGTTATTACAAAACAAATATTAGAGCCTATAGAATAAGTTTTGTTTTTTAAATCATTATAAAGCTCCAAGATTTTGCGTTCAAAGTCAAACTCAAAATCTAATGCATTAAGAGTATTGCGCTTATGACGTCTGCAATCAAAATAAGCGTTAAACAAACTTAAAAGAGTTATTTCATTAGGAAAATTATCGGATTCGTACATTATTTAATTTAATCGATTGTTTCCGGCAAAGATTTTAAAGCTGCATAACCAATACCGATTGCTAAAATCAAAATCATTGCTATTCCTATATATTGAAAAATCATTTTCCTCCCTCATTCATTTTTTTAATAATTTTATTCATAATTTCATTAATATTTAAAACAATGCGTAGTAAAAAAAACGATAAAATAAAACCTATAATAATTAACAGTATTTCAAATAAATTAGTTCCTGTATTTAGAGCTTTTAGAAAAAGTCCAATAGTTCCACCAATTGTTACTATTAGTGTTTGCCAAAACAATGTTTTGTTCGTGCGACTGTTTTCTAAAATTTCTTTTAAATTATCTTTGTTCATTTTTTAAACTGCTGTTCTATAACGTTAACCATAATTTATAAAATGATATTTTTTCAACAATATATTTTTCTTGCATATTTATATATTATCATAAATATTTAAAAACTTGATAAATCTAACAAAAATAAAAACTTAGAGGGAAAAGAACTTTTATCTCCTGACACAGCGCGCCGAAAAGGCGTACGCAGGATTGTTATTGTTGGGACCATTCCAACTACCGCTATTGAGGTTGTAATTGTAGAAATTACTCCCTGTAGCATCTGC
>JAZDPZ010000047.1:0-29864 GCA_043797105.1 bacterium
AATATTTACAAACATTAATATTAAAATTTATTTAGAAATATGACGAAATTTTAATATTTTATAAATAAAAGAATATCAAGCTTTTTTAGACTATTTAATAAAATTTAAGCTTAAAATTTTTAAAAAATATTTTTTTTAAATAGAAATTTTTAAAAAATTTCTTATAATCATTTTAGGTTAGCTCTTTTTTAAAAAAAAGGAAAGTTAAATTGAATATTAATCTTAAATTTGGCTTTATTATTAAAAATCTAAAAAATTTGCAAACTACTTCTTCTAAAAATGATTTTGAAGCAAATTTGGCTTTTTTAAAAAATATTAGTTCATCAATTATCTCTAATAATCCAAATTTATATGCAAATGATCAATTAAATAATCTAACGCCTGTACAACAATCGGTTTTTATAAAGGCATTATTAAATTTACCTAAAGAATGGCAGGAACTTTTGTCTTTACTGATTTATAAAGACATAACTCCTGAAACGCTTATAAAATTAATGGAAAGCCAGGATAAAAAGATTAAAATGCAAGAAATAAAAGACCTTTTAGAAACTAACTCAAAAGAAGCCGTTAATAAACTATTAAAATTAATACGGCTAACTCCTGAAAATCCTAAAAATATCGAACAGATAAAAGAAGCTATCAATACAATAAGTCAAATAATTCAACCTAATTCTACATATCATGAAATTTTAACAAATATTATTCTTTTGTATCTGCCCTGGATACCTTTACAGCAGCAGCAGGATTTGTCCTTAAAATTTGAAAAAAGGCAATCAGAAGAAGAAGAAAATAAAAAAGAAATAGCTTTGATTATATATGTAACAACTTTAAGTTTGGGTAAATTTAAGATAACCATTATGCTTAACCAGGATAACAGTCTAAATATTAATATTGAAAATGAAGAAAAAGAAAAAAGTCAGCCTTATATAAAACAAATTCTGGATACAATAGATCAGGAAATGCTTACTCAAAAAGTGCCTGCAAAAACACAATTTTATGTATATAAACCTAATGACAATCAGGAAAAAGAAAAAGGAAGAGAAGTATCTCTTCAACCTACTTCAAGTATTTCAGCAAGGATAATGATAGTTGCGCATTCTTTAGTAAAAATTATTTTTGAGCTTGATGAAAAAATATCTTTGCTTAATAACAGAGAAAAAATGGCGCTGGAATCTTTAAATAATCAAAACAGTTAATATATAAACAAAGGGTCATGATCCTTTGTTTGAACTTCAAATAATCCAAACAAAAAACATAGTAAATATAGTTTATTTAGATGATTTTTCCTAAAAACATTAAACTTTTTGTCTGGTTATACCGACTAAATAAGTAGAGCTGCTAAGCCGCATTCATAAATTACTAATTATTCCGAATTTAGTTATTGGAGAAAGATAAAATGAGATTATATGGAGGAATAAACCTTAGCGAAGATGGCATAAGCACGTCAGTTCGAGGTTTGCATTTACAAACCGAACTGATGAATAATATAAATGAAAATGTTGTAGGTTTTAACAAAATCGGATACCAGAGAAAAGTGCCGGTAGTTTCATCATTTGCGGAAATAATCGGAGTGCATGCTTTATCAGAAGTTGTTGATACTGCTGTCGGGAGAATGAGACAAACTAAAAATCCTCTTGATTTTATCCTGGCTAAAGAAGGTTATTTTCAGTGTCAAACTCCTTTTGGGGTAAAACTCACCAGAGATGGACGATTCAAACTTGATAAAGATGGTTATTTATTGACTCTTGATGATAATAAAATTTTGTCTGCTAATGGACAACCAATAAAATTTCAAAAAATTCCGGAAAAATTAAGTGATATAAAAGTTAACCAGGATGGCATAATAACTGCTTTGGATCAGGACTCTAAAGAATTTTATGAAGTAGGACAATTTTCAGTAGTTGCAAATAATGGTTCAACTGCAAACGAAATTGATGTAAGACAAGGATTTACAGAAAATTCAAACGTGAATATATATGCTGAATGCTTTAATCTTGTGCCGGTCAGGCGGAATTTTGAGGCAAATCGTCAATTATTTATAATTCAAAATGATAATTTATCAAAAACTATTCAGGAATTAGGCAGAGCAAGTTAGAAAAATTTTTGTAAAGGATTGATTGGTATGGGAACTCTTCAGGGAATTATATTCAAAGCAACGGAAAATGCAAGCAAACAACTTGATGCATTAGGCTATCTTACAACCAATGTTGCAAATTATAACACTGTTGGTTATAAATCTCAGAGATTTGAAAATTATCTTGAAGCAGATGGAAGAATTCAAGGAAAGGTTCGTACAGATTATTCAAATGGTGAATTGCTATCAACTAAACGAACTCTTGATATTGCAATAGATGGCACCGGTTTTATTCCCGTAACAAGGAAAGATGGTCTTGTTGCATACACAAGAGACGGTTCATTTTCAGTAAATGCAGAAGGATATTTGGTTACACAGGATGGTTTTCTGGTTGCAGACGGCATAAAAATTCCCGCTAATTACTATAACTTAAAATTTATGGAAGATGGAACCATAAAAGTTATGAGGGAAAAGGATTTGGAACCTGAAGTAATTGGAAAAATTCCTCTCATTACTTTCAATGATCCGGAAAATTTAGAATCAATAGAAGGTAATAAGCTTGTTGCTTCGGAAAAATCAGGTAAACCAATCTTGTTGAAAGATCATGAAAATATTAAACAAGGCAAACTGGAAAGATCAAATGTTAATATTTTTAATTCTGTCAATGATGTTTTAATAGTAAATGGAAGTATAATTTCAAGCACAAGACTTATGAAAGTTATGGATGAAATTTACAGGCAATCTGTTAATTTGCGTCAATAAATTTAATTTTTAATGAGGTTTTTTAAATTATGGGTTTTAACTTAAATGATCCGCTTGATAAAACAAATTTAATGCTGGACCTGATGGCTAAAAAACAACAGGCAATCAGCGCCAATATTTCAAATGTAAGCACACCAGGATATGTCAGACAGGACGTAAATTTTGGACAATATCTGGATACTGTAAACAGTCCAATTGAAACAAAATTATCAAAAAAACTTGGTCCTTCTCCTTTAATGAATGAAAGAAAAGGTAAAGTTTCAATTGCAGAAGAGCTGGTAGCGCTGCAAAAAAATTCTTTGATCTATACATTAGCTACCAGAAGAGTAAATGCTATAATTCAGGAATTAAAAACAGTCGCGCAGTTAGGAAAGTAGGGTTATGGGTTTATTAGAAGCTATTAACATCGGATCATCAGGATTGATGGCGCATGGGCAACGTTTGGAAATCCATGCCAAGAACATTGCAAATATTGATACTCCGAATTATGTAAGAAAAATACCTGTATTAATGGCTCAAGAAGATGTTTCTTTTCATGGTCTTATTAACAGAATGAAAAATAATGTTTTTAAAACGGGTGTTTTGCCGCATAGTCCGGGAGGTGTTTCTTTGACGGGAATAATTGAGGATTCCAATCCCGGAGAATTGGTTTACAGTCCAGGACATCCTGATGCTGACCAAAACGGTTATATCAGAAGGTCTAATGTAAATCCTCTGGTTGATATGGCAGATGCTAACCTTGCTACAAAGGCTTATGAAGCTAGCCTTGCTGTTGTAAGTTTAACAAAAGCCATGGCTCAAAAAGCTACAGAAATAGGCAGATAATCATGTTCAGTGAATCAGTATCAAATTTATTTGGACAAAGCAACATTCAATCTGCTCAGGACAGAGTATCAAAGATTGAAAGTATGCTTACCCAATACACCAGCTCAATTCAAAAAACAGCATCTGTAAATCCAAAACAGGATTTACCCGTACAATTTTCTGATTATTTAAAGGTCAAACCTCAGTCTGAATTAAAATTCAAATTAGCAGCTCCTCCCGCTATAGCAAAAAATGATGTTGAAAACCTTGTAAAATCAGCGGCTAAAAAATTTAATATTGATGAAAGACTAATTTTAGCAATAATTAAGCAGGAATCAAATTTTAATCCCAATGCTGTTTCTTCTGCCGGAGCAAAAGGACTGATGCAGCTCATGCCCGGAACAGCTTCAAAACTCGGAGTAAATAATCCTTTTGATCCTGTTCAGAATATTGAAGGCGGTGTTAAATATTTAAAAGGTTTAATTGATAAATACAGAGGAAATCTGGTGCTGGCTTTGTCAGCATATAACGCCGGATCAGGAAATGTTTCAAAATACGGAGGAACCCCGCCTTTTAAAGAAACTCAAAATTATGTTAAACAGGTACTTTCAAATTATTTAAGTCAAACACCTGAAGGAGCTTAAAGATGAGGGAAAAATACATACCTAAATTAAATTTAAGCGAGGATATTGGAGAAACTAAACTGTATTCTTTTAATAAACCTGTAAGGATGAATGCTGTTAAAAATTCTCCTGAAATTCCTGCGTTTAGCGATGTAATGACCGGAATGGTAAAAGAGCTTGATAACACTATCAAAGCTCCGGATCAGATAATGCAGGATGTTATGCTTGATAAAGGAGCTGATATTCATGATGCAATGATAGCTATTTCAAAAGCTGAAGTTACAATAAATTTTGCAACGCAATTAACAACAAAAGTAGTCCAGGCGTATGAGAAAATTATGTCTATTCAAATATAAAATATAATTATAATTTTATTAAGTGGGTAACAGAAAATTTTTCCGTTTTGTCATCCTGAGCGAAGGCAAAGCCGTAGCGTAAGGATCTATCCATTTTCCAATTATTTATACAAGCCAAATTAAACAGATTCTCACGCTCCCTTCGGTCGCTGAGAATGACAAAAATGAAGAAATTTATTATTCATTACATTAGGAGAAATAAATAGCAGAAATTTATGAATTTTAATGCATTATTACAAAATAGACAGGCTTTATATGCAATTATTGGAGCAGTAGTCCTAATAATTGTGCTTTTTGCTTTTTTAAGACCAACTAATCAACAATCCGGAACGCCTAAAGAAGAAATTATAAAAATACCTATGCAATTATTAGAGACAGACAGCATGGGTAAAGCTATTGAAATTCAGGCAATTCTTGCAAAAGAAGGAATAGAAGCAGATAGACAGGTTGATGGCAGTAAATCTAAACTGATTTTGCAAAATTATACCATGTCCCAAAGAGACAGAGCTTTGCTTGCTATCGTAAGAAACGGCGTAATGGACAAGCATATCGGACTTGAAATATTTGATAAGGGTGATTTTACATCCTCAAAAGAAGATAAAAGAATCAGACTTGTAAGAGCAATTAATGGAGAATTATCAAGATTAATAAGAAAAATTCCTCCAATTGAAGATGCTTCTGTTTTTATTTCTATACCGGAGCAAACTATCTTTGTTTCTATGGAAAAACCTATTATGGCAACCGTCCAGATAACAATTCCGAGCGGTGAAAAGCTTGATAAAGACAAAGTTAGAACTATTGCTAATTTGTTGATGGGCAGTATACAAGGAATGGAAGCAAAAAATATTTCTATTACAGACACAAACGGCAATGTTTATTCAAGTGTAATGAGCGCTGAAGAAGACAGGATGTCCCTGCTTGAAGAAAACGATCAATATATGAAAACTAAAGTTATGGTTCAGCTTGATCGTTTGCTTGGTAAAGGAAATTATGTTGTAACCGTAAGCACTTATTTAAGAGAATCGCCTCTTGAGACAAGCAAAACTGTATTTAATCCCGGAGAATCATCGGTTATGAACGAACAAAAATTCATAGAATCTTTGGGAGATAAATCAGAAGATGGAAACAAGTCTTCAGCCGTCAGCACATATATTCCGGGTAATTTATCTCCAAATTCAGGATCATCTTCTAATAGAAATTATTCGAGATCAGCTATGGAACGTCAGTATGGAGTAGGAAAAACACAAATTTCCGAGGTTAAAAGTCCGGGAATGATGGAAGAAATATCAATAGCCGTTACCCTTGATAAAGGGGCAATGCCTCCGGATATTACAATGGACCAATTGAAAGAGCTGGTTTCAAGAGCCGCAAGTCCTAAAGTCAAACCTGCCAATGTGGAAGTAGCTTTTTCAGAAATGTCTCTGCCGTTTCTTTCTTCAGAAAGACCTGCTCAATTGCCAAAACCCGAAGGAAGCGGAAATCCATGGTGGACTGTTGCAATAATACTGGGAATATTCTTAATTTTGGGTCTTGTATTTATATCCAGTAAAGTAAAAAATTCTACATATAAACAGCAGCAGGAAATACATGCTTTAATGCAAAGAACCGAACTGCAGGAAAATCAAATAAAAGAAGCTCAGGAAAAAGCCGTAAGACTTCAGTCTCTTCAGGAACAGATGCAGCATTCAATGGTAACTTCAAATCAACATCCTGCAACAATATCAAATTTACAGGAAACTATTGATGAAATAAAAAATAATATTGATGAAAAAGAATTTCCCGGTCAGTTAAAAAGTTGGATTGAAAGTACAGGATAGGGAGAAAAAATAAAATAATGCCAATTGAAAAATTTGATCCAAAAGAATTTGCTAAAAATCTGGTTCAACAGGCAGCTGAAATGATTCCCAAAGATTTGAGCGAAAATCAAAGAAATTTTATAATAGGCAAGATTAATCATCTTTGTATTGAAGCCGGAGACTATATTAACAAAACCCCAAATATTAAGTTAAATGCTAATCAGGCTTCTACTGTAATTCAATTTATAGCAAAATGGACTTTTCACAAAAGCATAGACCTGATTAGATTAGAAATTTCTCATGAACATTGGGATTTTGTTCTTAATAAAGTGGCATGCGTCGCATTTCATACTGCTAAAGAAGCTATAATCAATGGAATGGACGACAACAGTATTATTAACCAGGTAGAAAAAGAAGTAAAAGCAAGTTTTGAAAAGAGCTTAAAAGAACTTGTAAAAATAGACCAGGAAAAAAAAACTTTAAGCTTTCTTTATAACATTATAGTAATACTAATTATATTTTTAATTTTGGGATTTATATTAATTTTTTGCAATCAATCAGTTATGCAAAAGATCATTTTCTGGAAAAATTATGGTTAATTTTGTAATCAAATCAATAACATAAGAAAATAATTTTTAATAAAGGATAAAGAGAAAAATAACAATGCCAATTGAAAATTTTGATCCAAAAGAATTTGCTAAAAATCTGGTTCAACAGGCAGTGGGAATCATTCCCAAAGATTTGAACGAAAATCAAAAAAATTTTATAATAGGCAAAATTAATCATCTTTGCATTGAAGCCGGAGACTTCCTTAATAACAGCCCGAATATTAAGTTAAACGCTAATCAGGCTTCCACTGTAATTCAATTTATAGCAGAATGGACTTTTCACAAAGGCATAGATTTAATTAGATCAGAAATTCCTCATGAACATTGGAATAATATTCTTAATAATATAGCTCAGGTTATATTTAACACTGCTACAAAAACTATAGTAAGCGGAATGGATGATGATAGCATTATTAATCAGGTAGAAAAAGAAGTAGCAGCAAGTTTTGAATGGAATTTGAGAGAACTTATAAAAGCCGGAAAGCTAAAAGAAGAAGATATTCCAACTATACTGAAACAGTCAAATATAGATCAAATGGCAGATACAATTAAACATGAAGAAAAAACTCTGAAACTTATTTCTATTGCGATATTATTAAAATCTATGCATCAGGAAAAAGCCGAAAAAATATTAGCTAATCTTGCTAAAGAAGAAGCTAATCAAATAATTAATTTTATGAAAACACCGGATTTGGGCAAAAATTTGAATCAGGAAACAATAACAAAATTTTTAAATGATTTTAAGAAAAATTTATCTTTAATACAAAAAGACAAAAAAGACCCTGATTTATTTGCTAAAAATATAAAAAATCTACTTAATTCATATACTGAAAAAGATATAAAAAACATTATTAAATTTGAGAGAAAAAATATAAAAAATTATATAGAGTATTGTCTTACAAATAATCCCTCTTTACAGGCACGGTTTTCTTCTTATATTTCTCAAATAATATTTAATTATTTAAAATTAAAACTTTCAGCATAAAATTTGGAGAAATTATTCTATGATAATAAAAAAAGGCAAAAAAGACGATAATAATCAAAAAGCAGAGTTGAATAAAACAGAACAAAATTCTGCTAAAAAACAGGGAGATTCTTTTTTTATTCAAGAAGAACAGGAAAGACGCAGAGATGATAGGAGAAGAGGCTATAGACGACTTGATGACAGAAATATAATCTCAAGAGCGCATGAAGAAGCTAACCTGATAAAAGAAAATGCTGCAAGAGAGGGGTTTGAATACGGATTATCCCTTTCAAAAGAAGAATTAAAAAAATTAAGCGTTGTAATAACTGATTTTATAAAAGCTAAAGAAGATTCTATAAAGAAAGCTTCTCCTGATATTGCATTTTTGGCTATAAAAGTGGCTGAAAAAATTATTCAGACAAAAGTAGCTACTGATGAGACAATAGTGTTAAATATTGTTTCAAATGTTTTAAAAGAAATAGGAAAAGATGAAACAAATATTGTAATTAAGGTTAATTCATCTGATGTGCAGTTGGTCAAAGAAAATTTGTCAAATATATTCCCTTACGGAGGTATAAATACAAAAATAACCGTGATTGAAAATAATGAAGTAGAATGGGGAAGCTGTATTGTTGAAACTAATAATGGAATGGTTGACGCAAGATTTTCTACTCAGCTTCAAATACTTAAAAAAGCTTTTGAAACAGCGTTATAAGGAGAGTTATATTGGCTAGACCTCAAGTAACAGGCGGATTATCAGTTATTAGTGAACTGCTTCTCGGAGCTTTTGTTCTTGGGCTTATTGTAATTCTTGTAGTAAAGATGCCTTCATGGTTTATAGATTTTGCAATAAGTCTAAATATAACTATTGGCATTGTTTTATTGATGATGGCGCTGTATGTGGAAAGACCCCTTGATCTTGCGGCATTTCCTTCCATAATACTGATAGGGACAATGTTTCGACTTGTGCTAAGCATTTCTGCGACAAGACTAATTTTAGCAGACGGCAAAGCCGGTAAAGTTATTGAAACATTCGGTCATTTTGTAACAGGAAATAATCTGGTAGTTGGGTTTGTAATATTTCTTATTATTACAATTGTGCAGTTTCTGGTCATTACAAAAGGATCAGAACGTATTGCCGAAGTTACGGCAAGATTTGCTCTGGATGCCATGCCAGGTAAACAAATGACCATAGACGCTGATTTTAATCAGGGATTAATATCTCCTGAAGAAGCAATAAGAAGACGTGAGGATTTGCAAAGAGAATCAAACCTCTTTGGTTCTATGGACGGAGCAATGAAATTTGTAAAAGGCGACACCATTGCAGGTATCATAATTGCGGTTATTAATATAATTGGGGGATTAGCTGTTGGAATATTAATGCGAGGTATGTCTTTAGCTGATTCAGTAAGTCTTTATACTTTATTAACAATAGGAGATGGTTTGTCTGCACAGATTCCCTCTCTTTTAATGGCTATATCCTGCGGTATTGTTATGACAAGGACTACTGCAACAAATTCAAGCCTTGGTCGGGATTTAGCTGCTCAGGTTATGGGGAAACCCTACAGCTTACTCTTTGCTGCGGGTTTTTTGGCTTTTATTGCTTTAACAAGTTCTGTAACAGGTTTACCCTGGTTTTATTTTTCAATTTTTGTAGCAGTAATAATGGGTCTGTTTATTAAAGTTTATTTTGAATCCAGTATACAGCAGGAACTTGGTCAGTATGAAAACTTAAGACAAAATATGCAGGATTTAACCAATCCAAATAAAATGTATGAAAGGCTGGGAGTTGATATTTTAAGTTTACAGGTAGGGTCAGCTCTTTTAAAAATTGCTGATCCCGAGCAGGGAGGACAACTTCTGCCTAAAATAGCTGCTTTACGGACAAGAATGACGGATGAGCTTGGTTTTATTATGCCAAATATCAGAATTATGGATAGCACTGCGCTTGAAACAAGCGAATATTTAATCTCAATACGCGGTAATCCGGTTGTAAACGGTTTTGTTTATCCCGGTAAACTTATGGTTATAGCAGATCAATGGGATGCGCTTGGAAAACCAATTCCAGATGATACTATATCAGGTATAGATCCGACTTATCAAGTACAGGCATACTGGATAGATCCGAACCAAATAAGCAAAGAAGACAATATAACGGCAGTAGATCCAACTGACGTTATAGTCGGACATTTACAGGAAACTATACGTAAATATGTAGATGAAATAATGACTAAAACCGACACAATAAAACTTATGGAGCTTGTTAAACAGCAGGATCCGACACTTGTTAACGATCTTGTGCCGGCTATAATTTCTACAAGCGATTTACGAAAAATATTTGTAAATCTTATAAGAGAAAAAGTTTCCATAAAAGATATTGCTTTTATATTTGAAAGATTGTGCGATTATGCAAGATTTTCAAAAGAACCGGATATTTTGTCAGAAAGACTGCGCGCTTCTCTTGGCAGACAAATTTGTGTAAGTAATGCAACGCCGGATAAAATTTTGTATGTTGTAACTTTATCTCAGGAATGGGAAAAAATGCTTGATGATTCCTGTCAAAGAACGGAATTAGGCACAATGTTTTTGCTTAATCCCCAACAGCTACAGGAATTGCTTGATGCTACCATAACAACATTAATGAGAACACAACAAACTATTGGATTGCAGCCTGTAATTCTTTGCACTCCAAGAATAAGACTCCCTCTGTTCCAGTTACTTGAAAGACATATACCTACAATAGTTATTATTTCTTATAGTGAATTAATTCCTGATATAAGAGTGGAACAGATCGACACAATCGGAGAAAATGAATACAGTATGGATTATTCTTTTGGTTAAAGAAGAGGAAAACATTATGCTGCAACAGGATAAAGAAAAAAGTCTGGACTTTATAAAAAATAGGACTTTAGAAATACTAAATAATACTCAGTGCTTTAAATATAAAGGCACTGTGTCAAAATTACTTGGTTTAACCGTTGAAGCAAAACTTCCCGGATTAAGAATAGGCGATTTATGCTTTATTGAAACAAAGGACGGTAAGCAAAAAGCAGCAGAGGTCGTTGCTTTTAAAGGCGATGTTGCTCAAATGCTTCTTTTATATGATGGAAGCGGAATAAGTCAGGGAAGTTGGGTTATAAGCACAGGTTCACCAATAATAATTCCTGTTGGAGATTTTTTATTAGGCAGGTTAGTAAGTCCTCTTGGAGAGCCTTTAGACGGTAAACCCCTTGATACCACAAACGCAAAATTTATATCAGTAGAAAACTCACCTCCTGACGCATTTCAACGTCCTATTATTAAAAGCAAATTTTCTACAGGAGTCAGGGCTATTGATTCGCTGCTTACATTTGGAGCCGGTCAGCGTATGGGATTATTTTCAGGAAGCGGCGTTGGCAAAAGCACTTTGCTTGGAATGATAGCAAGAAACAGTGAAGCTGATGTCAATGTTTTAGCATTGATCGGAGAACGCGGAAGGGAAGTAAACGAATTTATAGAAAACAGTCTTGGACCTATCGGCATGGCAAAATCAGTGATAGTTTGCTCAACAGGCGATCAACCTCCTTTAATCAGAATGAAAGCTCTTCAAACCGCTACTGCTGTTTGTGAACATTTTAGAGATCAAGGTAAAAAAGTATTTCTCATGACAGATACAGTAACCAGATGTGCTATGGCAGGAAGAGAAGTAGGGCTTTCCATTGGAGAACCTCCTACTATGAAAGGTTATCCTCCTTCAATTTTTTCTTGGCTGCAAAGGGTTTTGGAAAGAACCGGCACAAGCCCGAAAGGATCAATTACCGCTCTTTATACAGTGCTTATGGAAGGAGATGATATAAATGAGCCTATAGTAGATACTGTAAGGGGAATTGTAGACGGACACATATTTTTAAGACGAAAAATCGCAAATATGAAGCATTATCCTGCTATTGACGTTCTTGACAGTATAAGCAGGCTTTTTGTCGAGGTTGCAGACAAAGAACATATATTAGCTGCTGAAAAAATGCTGAAATTAATAGCAATTTATATGGAAAATAAGGATTTTATTGATGTAGGAATGTATGAAAAAAATAAAAATCCGCAATTGGATTTAGCTTACGGCATGATGCCAAAAATTAATAAATTTTTGCAGCAAAGAATAGAAGATTCAGTAAATATGCAGGATACTATCAATACTTTAAAAGATATGATGCGAAATATAGAAATTTAATAAAAAATCATTATAATTTTATACAAGTCCCAAATTAAATCTAAAAATGTTTTTGGGAATAAATAAATCACTGTTATTATAAATAGATTTAAAAGCCAAAAACCAATTTTAGTCGGGTATAATTATCTAAATAAAACAGGATAAATAAATGCCTTTTATCTACAGGTTACAAAAAATATTAAATCTCAGAATCCAAAAGAAAAAAGAACAACTACAAGTAGTATTGGAACTGGAAAGGGAAATTAACAGAATTCAGGAAAAAATAAATCAAAATAAAAATACTATTTTTACTCTTAGAAAAAATATGTATTCAGCTCCGCACATTATGCTGGAAAATTATGACATATATATAAGATATCTTAATGACATTATTGAACAGCTTGAAGAAGAAAAAAGTTCTTTGGTTCAAAGAAAACAAGAAGAAATGAAAAAATTGGAAGAAATGGAAAAAGGCATAAAAGCGCTTGAAAAACATAAGGAAAAAGTTTATGAAGAATATCTGGAAGAACAAAACAAAACCGAAATGAGAATAATGGATGAAACAGCAGGATTAAGACATTATGCTAAAACTGAGGAAGAATAATAAAATTATATGGATATAAAACAAATAAAAGACAAGAATAATTCAGCAAAAGACAATTTTGCCAAATTAATTGATAACTCGGATAAAATGGGAGGATTTTCACCCAGATATGAGTTAGCTGGATTTTGTGCGTTTGAAGAATTGCTCCAGTCAGCCGAACAACCGGAAATTAAGACTGAAATTAAGTCAGTTCAGGCTAATTCAAATAAAATAATCAATAATCCTGAAACTGAAATTAAGTCAACAAAAAATTCTGAAAATTTAAATATTAAAAATATTAAAAATTTAGAAATTTTTATGCAGAATGAAAATTTGCTTAAGCTTAACAATAAATTCAAGCTTGATTTAAGTTCTCTGGATAAAGATGATTTGGATTTTTTAATACAATGTTTGAATAGTCCTGATATGACCTTAAATTCTTTAAATTTTTCAGATTTTCAAATGAATTTTTTAATTCCCGGACAAACAGATCAAGTGTCATATAGAAGTTTTAACTTATCAAAGAGCCTGTTTAACTTAATAGAATACTCTTATACAAGTCAAAAGCCTATGCGGATTGATTTTGACAAAGGATCTTCCGTTATTTTAAAGATAAACGCCGAAGGAAAGCTTAGCGCTGAATTTTTATCCAGTAATAAAAATATGGAACAGGCATTAAAAAATTCTATTCCTTATTTAATAAATAAATTTGATACAGAAGGAATCCCTTATAAAGATATTATTTATAAAGACGATTATAAAAAACGTAATAAAAAGAAAAATAAAGGAGACTAAATATATGAATGATCCTTTTATTACATCAATTAACTCTCAAAAAATTACTATGGACTGGATAAGTTTATTAGTTACAAATATGACTAATATACATACTCCGGGCTATAGGGAATTAGAGGGTAATTTTAAGACTTTTTTGGATGGAGTTGACCTTGATGATCTTAAAGTTAAAATAGAGCAGGGTAAAGCCAGACCAGGCACTTCTCCTGATAATGTTTTTTTGGAAGGCAAAGGATTTTTTGTTGCAAAAACACCTGAGGATAAAATTTTTTATACTCGATTAGGAGAATTTGCTTTTGATGGAGAAGGAAAATATAAAACAAAGGAAGGATATGCCGTACAGGGATATATTTTGGATGATAATGGCGAAATTATGTCAAACGTCATTTCTCAAAGGTCTGATTTGCATGCGGCGGCAAATTCAGAAGGCGGACCTTCCATGCCGGCTACTACTGATATTAGAATGTGGATTGATCCGGGTAATGGTAAATATCTTGGAAAATATGACGAATATGAAATAAAAGAAGACGGTATTCTTTATGGAAAATCAGATAAAGGAAAAACATTAGTTCCTCTTTATAAAATCGCCATTATGAATTTTCATAATTCCGGAGATTTAACTCAAATAAAAAAAGGATATTTTGTTGAAAATGAAGAATCCGGAAAGCCTGTTTTAGGAAAGGGCGAAGTTAGAAGCGGATTAATTGAATCATCAAATTGCGATTTGGTAAAAAATACCACAAATTTTCAAGAAGCAAAGATGCAGCTTGAAATGGTAAATAAATTAATCAGTACTAATAAACAGCTTCTTGAAGAGGCTTTAAAATTATTGCAATAATTTTTTTAAATTAACTAGCTCTTGAATAAAAGTTTTAATTTATGTTAGACTAAATCAAAAGATAAATAATGGAGAGGTGGCCGAGTAGGTCGAAGGCGGCTTCCTACTAAGAAGTTGAGTGGTCAAAAGCTGCTCCGTGGGTTCGAATCCCACCCTCTCCGTTTTTTTTTAAAAATTTAAAAAATGAATAAAGACGAAGTAATATATGGTAAAAATCCAATAGAAGCTCTCCTTGAGACAAATCCCAAAAAAATTAATAAAATTTTTCTGGCAAAAGGAATAAAATTTGACCAAAAAATAAAAAAAATAATTGATCTTGCAAAGTCCAACAAGATTATTATTCAGGAAGTTCCTCGAGAAAGGCTTGATATAATTGCGCAAGGAGTTCATCAAGGAATTGCGGCATCGGTTTCACCAATTGAATATATGGAATTTAGTGATTTTCAGCAAATTCTGAAAAATAAGTCTGATTTATCCCTTGTTATTATTCTTGATGAAGTGGAAGATCCGTATAATTTGGGTTCGATAATTAGAACCGCCAATGCAGCAGGAGCTGACGGAGTTATAATACCAAAAAGAAGGTCCTCTCCTGTTACTTCAACAGTAGAAAAGGCAAGCGCAGGTTCAGTTGAAAAAATTCCCATAATTCAAGTTACTAATTTAACTAATGTAATTGAAAAACTTAAAAAAAATAATTTTTGGATAATTGGGGCGGAAAGTACTGGAAATCAATATTATTTTGGGGCAGATTATAATATTAATTGCGCTTTGGTTTTAGGTGGCGAGCATCAAGGAATTAGCGCACTTGTAAAAAAACATTGCGATATGCTTGTTAAAATACCTATGTCGGAAAATGTTAATTCTCTTAATGTGGCTAACGCGGCAAGCATTATTATATATGAGGTAGTAAGGCAGAGAATATTAAAAAAAAATAATCTAATATAATATTTAAAAACTTGAATTTTATTGATTTACTTGTAAAAGTAAAAATAAAAATTTTATATCCCTAGTAAAAAATTTATAATAAAATATTTAAAGGGAGAGAAATTATATGTCAACTAATAATAAAAAGAAAGCCCAATTAGACATAGAAGAAGAAATTTCAAAAGATGAAATCTCTGACGAAGATAACGAACAGAGAGAAGATCAAGAGGATGAATATCCTGATGATTCCACTGATTCGTTTGAGATTGAAGATTTTGAAATTGCAACAGTAGAAGACCTGGAAGAAGTCAAAAAATCTGCTGTTGCAGATGATTCTGTTAAAATATATCTTCAGCAAATAGGCAAAATACCTCTTCTTATTCCGGAAGAAGAATTTTCTATTGCAAGAGAGATTAAAGAAAATAATGATCTGGCAGCAAAGAAAAAACTCGTAAATTCAAATTTGCGTTTAGTTGTTAGCATTGCAAAAAAATATATTGGAAGAGGTTTGTCTTTTCTAGATTTAATTCAGGAAGGAAATCTTGGATTAATGAAAGCATCTGAAAAATTTGATTATACTAAAGGGTATAAATTTAGCACTTATGCTACCTGGTGGATTCAACAAGCAATTACCAGAGGAATAGCTGACAAATCACGAACTATAAGACTTCCTGTTCACATGATTGAAACTATTGGAAGAATTAGAAGAGTTACTTATGATTTGACAAATGAACTAAATCGAAAACCAACAAAAGAAGAAATAGCCGAAAGATTAAATATATCTTTATCAAAGCTCAGAGCAATTATGAAATCAGCGCAAATGACAATAAGTCTTGAAACGCCATTGAACCAAAAAGAAGATTCCATAAGAATAGGTGATTTTTTGGTTGATAATAAAACCATTTCTCCGGATACAAGAGTTATTCAGGAAAATCTTTATGATGAAATCAGAAAAATTCTTGGTCAACTTAGCAAAAAAGAAAGTGATGTTCTTATTATGAGATTTGGGCTTGATGATGACGGCAATAAAAAAACTCTTGAAGAAATAGGTTCAAGTTATGGAGTATCAAGAGAAAGAATAAGACAAATAGAAAACAGAGCTATCAGCAAACTCAAAAAACTATGCCGAAATAATAGAGGCATTAAAAGTCTTAGGAATTATCTCAGCGCGTAATTATACTCAACTAAAATCAAGTTGGGACTTGTAATAAAACATCTTTTAATATTTCTTAATAATATACATAATAAAGAGCAATTATTAGGCGGCTATATCTTTTATATATAAAAGAGAACAATGGGAGACAAAAAATGATAAATAATCAAGAAACCAAAAAACTATTCACAAAACCGCCTTTATTAGAAAATAAAATAGAATCATTTTTAGAAACATTTGAATTAGAAAAAAATTTCAATAGAAAACTTGATCTTACTTATGATTTAGAAAGAGTCTTATCAAAAATACGCGACAGAATGCAGGTTGAATCCTAGAAAATCCGTTTAAATTTATATGCCAGCTATAATTAATAGTGTAATCCTAAACAGCATAGCAAAAGAGCTTGAAATTAATCCTGATGATGAATTAATTTCTATTGATAATATTCAGCCAAGGGATCTTATTGATTATAAATATCTGGTTTCATCCGAAAAAATAACTCTCCGCATCAAGCGTTCAACAGGAGAGGAAGAAATTTTTGACATAGAAAAGGATTTTGATGAGGACCTTGGCATAAATTTTGAGTCTGCTGTATTTAATAAAATTTTTCCCTGTAATAATAAATGTATATTCTGTTTTGTAGACCAACAACCAACAAAACTAAGAAATAGTCTTTATATTAAGGATGATGATTATAGATTATCCTATTTACAAGGTACTTATATTACACTAACAAATTTGAACAAAGAACAAAAAGCTCGTATTGAAGCTTTACGACTGGGACCTCTTTATATTTCAGTTCATACCACTAATCCTGAACTGCGTTCATATATGCTTGGAAATCCTAATGCAAAAAATATTGCTAATAAGCTAAAATGGCTCAATAATCTTGATATACCAATTCACACGCAAATAGTTTTATGTCCCGGCATTAATGACAAAAAAGAACTTGATAAAACCCTGAATGATCTTGCTAAATTAAAATCAAATATTTTATCCATAGCAGTTGTTCCTGTTGGAATTACTAAATATAGAAAAGATAAAAATTTTTCTAAAGTTGATATTTTAATGGCGCAGGAAGTTATTTCTCAAATAAATAAATTTAATAATAAGCTGGGTTATAATTTAGCTTTTCCGTCTGACGAATTTTATATTAAAGCAAGATATGACTTTCCCAATTCTAAATTTTACCAAAACTTTGATCAATTGGATGATGGAGTTGGCGCTTGCAGACTTTTGCTGGATGATTTTGAAAAAAATAAAATAAAGTTACCGGGTTCTTTACCAAAACCTAAAGAATTAACAATAGCCACCGGACAAATAGCAATTAAAACTTTAAACCCTATAGTAAATTATTTAAATAATAAAATTGAAAATCTTAAAATTGATCTGGTTAGCATAAAAAGTGATTTTTGGGGTGAAGATGTAACTGTATCAGGTCTTATAACAGGGCAGGATTTATTAGATAATCTTTTACCCATAAAATCAAAGATGATGAATCTTTTAATACCTTCTGTAATGCTTAAAAAACTAAGCCATGAATTTCTTGACGGTTTAACTTTGAATGATATTCAAAAAAATTTAGAAATACCAATTTATATTATTGAAAATTATTACAGCACAGATGAATTAATAACAATGATCTTTTAGTTTTTTATACAACTTCTTTCCAGACTTCCTGATTTCTAAGCAGATCATAATCAAGCTCGCCTTCATCTTCAGCAATTATTGACGCAACCACAGTATCACTGGTAACATTTACAAGGGTTCTGCACATATCCAGCATACGATCTACCGCAAATAAATAGGAAAATCCCTGAATAACCTGTTCAGGAGTTAAACCAAACACATTTAATATAAGGGACATGGTTATTAAACCTGCGCTTGGTATACCAGCGGCTGAACTTGAGGCAATTATCGCAAAAATACAAATCTGTACAACCATAAATGGATCTAAAACAATTCCATAAGCTTGAGTAATAAATATTACGGCAATAGTTTGAAACATTGCTGTTCCATCCATATTCATTGTAGCGCCAAGAGGCAAAACAAAACTGCAAATTTTGCTTGAAATTCCTGCTCTTCTTTCACAGCATGCAATTGTAACAGGTAATGTAGCTGAACTGCTTGCAGTGCCAAAAGCAACCATCATAGCTTCTGCTACTGCCTTATATAAAGAAGTAAATTTAACTTTACTAAAAATATTTAAGAGTAATGGATAAATAATAAAAAGTTGAATTAACAAGCCGATTATTACAGTCATAATATAAATTGAAATATTGCCAAAAATTTTCAATCCTGATGTTGCCACAGCATTTGCAGTTAATGCGGCTATACCTGTAGGAGCTATAATCATTATCCAGTCAGTAACTTTCATGGTAGCCGCAAATACAGATTCAAAAAAAGAAACCACAGGTCTGTTAATATCACCTATTAAAGCCAGGGCGCACCCAAATATAAATACAAATATTAAAATAGGAACTAATTCTCCCTTTGAAAGGGATTCTACAGGATTTTTCGGAATCATATTCAGATAAAGTTGAGTTAAATTTGACTTTTCCTGCTGAATATCTTCAACTCGTTCCCTAACTTCTAAGGCTCTTTGTTGATTAATCGATCCCTGTACATTTTTGCCCGGATTAAAAGACAAGGCCAAGGTTGCGCCTATACTAACAGCAATAACAGTTATTATAGAATAATAAATTACCATTTTGAGTCCGATTTTACCTAATTGTCTGCTATCACCAAGACTTGCAATTCCAACAATAATTGCGCTAACTACCAAAGGAATTACAACCATCTGGATTAATCTGATAAAAGCTTGTCCGGTAAAATCCAAAATATTATGAATAACTGTTTTTTGTCCGTCAACAACCGGATAAATCAACCCAAAAATAATACCCAATATAATAGCAAAGAAAATATGCCAATTTCTTTTAGCACCTAAACCTATTGCTACTAAAATCTGCCAATGTAATTTCATTTTATATATTTAATCCTTAGAATTATTCCAAAATTAAAAAATTAAACATTTTAGGATAATTTTATTATTTTGTTACTAAAAAATAATCATTCATTTATGGTAAAAATTTTAACTACAGATAAAATCATAATAATTTCCTAAATCTCTTTGCCTATATTTCACCCTTCTTAAAATCTAAGTAATAAATAATAAATTCCCACCTTTTAAAAAAAGGGTTTGGTGTAGGGGTGGCTAAGCCACATTCACCAGTTACTAATCCTTCCAGTGAGGACATAATGGTTGCAGCTTTGCTGCCTGCCTTAGTCGAGTTCCCCTCCCTCGAGGGGAGGGGTAGGGGTGGGTGTATAAAATTTATTATTACCCATTAGATTGCTTCGCTTTGCTCAGGATGACAAAAAGCCAACAAAATATAGGTTATACAGAGGTCTTATGACAGTCCTGTAAGGATTTTTGGGTTTATTATAAATTTCTAAATTAAACAGCCCTGACAAAATTTGAGTGTTGCAATTTAAATTAAAATTTGCCATTAATTAAAAAATTAAGATTTATAAAGTTGTTTGTAAGTCAATTTGAAGAAATATTTCAAAAAAATAGTTTTTTTAAAAATTAGCCATATAAATCCCTATTCTTTGTTTCAAGTGGTTTTTAAGATAATTAAACCAATATAAAGGTTAATTTTTGTTATCTAAATAACTTATTTAGCTGCATTGAATATTCGCCTTATTTAAAAAAAATCATGTAAATATAATGTCTGATTATCAGGTTTTATCATCCAATTCAAATTTTTTTGATTTATGATTAAGAAAATTCGAGTTTATCGAGTTTATCAAGTAAAAATAAAAACTTTTTTGTTAAAGAACTTGCATATTCTTACTAAAATTATTATATTAGCATGTATATTAGTAAGAGTTAAAAACCAACTAACTAATAGATAAAATTATTCTTAAAATTTTAAAATATTTATACTCGCTAATGAGTAGTTTAACTTAGAGTAAAATATGTGGAGGAAGTCGCAGTGCTTGAGCACGGTTATATTCAAATTTATACAGGGGATGGAAAAGGGAAGACAACTGCTTCCTTAGGTTTAGCTTTAAGGGCAATAGGACATGGCTGGAAAGTTTTAATCATTCAGTTTACCAAAAGCGATAATGGGGCAAATTACTATGGGGAGATTATTTCAGCATCCAGATTAATGCCTAATCTGGAAGTTGCGCAGTTTGGTTTGAATCGTGTAGTTTATTCTCATAATATTAATTTTGAAGATTACAAAGAGTCTAGAAAAGGTTGGCAATTTACAAAAGAAGCTATTAACAGTAAAAAATATCAATTGATCATTCTTGATGAAATTAATATATGTGTTGATCTTGGCATGATTAAAATATCAGAAATTAAGGAAGCCCTGATAAATAAACCGGAAAATCTTGAAATAGTTCTTACCGGACGTCGCGCTCATCCGGAGCTGGTAGCGCTGGCGCATTTGGTTACAGAAATGCATCCTGTTAAACATTATTTTGATATGGGTGTTGTAGCAAGACGAGGCATAGAGTATTAGATTCCTGTTGGCTTTTATTTCGTGATAATAAGATTTAATTTTCCTCTTTTATCAAGAACATCTATAACCAATCCTTTTGTTGCTTTTCTAAATTCTATATTTATAGTAGCATTACCAACCTGTATATTATTGATCTTTATATAATCCAGCCAATATGGAAACATAGAGTCAGATACTTTTAGTTCTGCATTTTGAGCATTAGGAGTAATGTTTAGTATGGATTGCAGTAATAAAAATATACTTGCGGCTGACCATGCCTGTGGACTGCAAGCAACAGGATATCTTACAGGAGGATCTAATTTTTCATATTTTCTTGAAAAACCGCAAAATAATTCAGGCAGTCTTTTATAACGCATTAACCGCGCTGCTTCGAATAATCCGATAAATATTTTCAAAGCTAAATCGGTTCGATTGATTTTTGAAAGTCCATAAGCAATAATACTGTTATCATGGGGCCATATAGAACCGTTATGATAACTCATTGGATTATATACCAGTGTTTTTGCGCTTAATGTTCTTGTTCCCCATCCGCTGAACATATCAGGAGCAAAAAATCTTTCCGCAATGATATTTGCGTAATAATCATCCAGAATACCTGTTTCAAGGCAATGTCCGGGATTAGATGAAATAACTTTTAACGGTTTATTATCTTTATCAAGTCCCATAGCATAAAATTGCAGATCTTCCATCCAAAAATCCTTGTGAAATCTGTCTTTTAATTCCTGAGCTTCTCCTAATAATTTAATTTTAAGATTATTTTCTCCCATATAACCGGCTAATTCTGCAAGCCTTATTTTTGCCGCATACATATAACCCTGTACTTCAACCAAAGCTATAGGCGGTTCAGCCAAATCCCCATTTGAATAAACAATAGAATTATGAGAATCTTTCCATCCTTGATTTCTAAGTCCTTGAGCGCTTTTGGTTTTATAAACAATATAACCGTTATAAATGCTGTTATTTGCCCATTCAAAACAGTCAAGAGCATTCTGCCAAAGTTTTTCCAATGTTTCTATGTCATTTGTCCATTTTAAATAATCATATAAAAGTATTATCCAAAGAAGTGTAGCGTCAACAGAACCATAATATGCGCTATGCGGAACTTTATTGCTTCTTGCAAGCTCTCCAAATCTAATTTCATGCGGAATTTTGCCAGGTTCTTCATCTTTCCATTCATTTTTTTCTTTTCCCTGAAATTTAGCCAAAGTTAATAAAACATTCTTTGCAATGTCTGGGGTTAATAAAAGAGACTGACGAGCTGAAATAATGCTGTCTCTTCCGAACAATGTGGTAAACCATGGTATTCCTGCCGCAATATACTCACCGTAATAGCTGTTGATTCTAAGCATATTAATATCTTTATGACCCCTTTGAATCATTTCATTAAAATCTTCATTATTTACACAAAAATTTGCTGTAGAATCAGACCATTTTTTTTTCATCTTTAATAGCCTTTTCAAAAGCCTCATTAAAGTCATAAGCAGTTGATTTTTCAGGTAAAGAAGCCGTTGATTTTAATTTAATCTGATATTTAATTTCTCTTACTGAAGTCGGACCCAATAAAAATTCAAAAATAACCTGTCCATTTTCGATTTTTATTGGCTTTTCTTCTATAAAAATAATTTCTGTGCTTAAAGTTGCTCCTGTTGAATCCTGATAAGAAAATTTCAGTATATTATTTTCATGAACAATTGTTTCCAAATTATTTTTTTTATTGGCAAAAATATTTCTAACTTCAAAAATATCCAGAAAATCAGCCTCAAAAAACAACTCAAGCTTTAAGCCTATATTAAAAAAATTATAATTAGAGATTGTGATGGTTTCAAAAAATGAACCATAGATAATACTTTCCTTTTTAACCTGAATGGTTTCCTGAAGAATATGCTTTGTTTGGTCAAAATAGTCTGTTAATATTGGATTTGTGCTTATTATAACAGATGAATGTCCTGCTTCTGTTGACGATGAAAGAAGAATAGGATCAAGCTCATTAATTTTAAGTTCAAGTCGACTCAAAAATCTTGTATCATCAGTATAAAGTCCGTATCCTGACGTATTGCTTATAATATTTCCGTTTGGGTCAGTTACAAGAAATATAGTATTATTTTTAATAGTTCTTCTTTCAGGGTTGAAATTTTCACCCATTATTGCAACTGGCATGGTTTTATACCTTATATTTTTTCACCTTTTTTGAAAGGGGGTTTGGTGTAGGGCGGAGCCCTACCCTAATCTAATTCCCCTCCCTTGAGGGAGGGGTAAGGGGTGGGTTGTACAAAATTACCTTATTTTACAGGTTCTTTGGATTTGTAAATCTCTTTAATTGTGTTTATATCCCTTTCAGAAAGCTGCATTACCGTAAAATTACTATACATAATATCATTTGGATCAGGACTATGTCCGAAAATACCTAAAGCATGTCCCATTTGATGCGTTGCTATTTGTTTAATCTTGTTTTTGGCTTCATCGTCCGTCATTTCTGCTGTAATTTTTGTATTTATTTTAATGTCAGGAGATAATTTATCAATTTTTGTGCCTTTATATTGAAGTATGGGCGAAGCAAAGGAACTTCCCAATGCTCCTACTCCTCCGATTACAGGCACACCTATTAAACTGCCTGCCAGCATAGCTGCTAAAGACCCTAATTGAACTGCGGCATTTGCTTTTCTATATTTCATTCTTTCTTTTTCTGCGGATAAATCTTCTTTTTGCAAATCAAGTTTCCACGGAAAATCTTCAAAATCCTCCTGCCAGCCTACCCTTATATCAGCTTCAGACGGATTATAGGCAATTTGAAATTTTATCCTGTTTTCAGAAGCTTTTTCCCATTCTTTAAATCCTTCTATTACAGCATCTTTATAGAATTTTTTGTATGGCTTTACGTCGCTGTCTTCGATATAGACAGTTATCGGCATTTTGCCAAATACTGTTACTCTTCCCATGCTTTGTTCAATTATATCTTTAACGTATGTATCATCATAAACCTGATTTTGAACCTGCTGATTCTGTGCTTGCGCAACATATTCAGGCAAAACAGCTTTTTTAAGTCTTTCGACTCTTACAACCAAACCTTCGGTTTCATAAATTTTCCCAAGAGTCTGCAATTCAAGTTTACTTATTCTATCCAGTAAAGATACATCATTAAACGTTTTTCCATATATTCTTTTTTCAATTATATTGGTTATTTCAGGCACAGAAGCAGGTGAATCTGATTTATATTCAGGAATAGAAGATGTTCCTTTCCGGAGAAAATCATCTATCTTTGATATACTGTCTTTAGCCTTATCTATCTGGTCTTTAAGAACAGCATATTTTAAGGCATTTTCAAAATCCTGTTTAGCTTTTTCAAGCTCTCCCGCATAAAAACAGTCGCTTCCCCTATAGAAATATACGTCTGATAAAAGTTCTTTTACGTTTTTATTGTCAGGTACTAATGATAATGCTTTATTACAGTAGTTAATAGCCTTGTCATATTCTTTATCATTTGCCAATTGAAAAGCATAACTTGTATACGCGACTATGGAATTGTCCAGATAAACTTTAATTTTATTTTGGTTGTAGGCATTTTCATAATTTTGCGCTGCTTTTAAATAATCTTTGTCATTATAAGCGTCATGAGCTATTTTTGCATATTTATTCCCCAGTTGAATTGATTGTTGTTGTGCCTGATTATTATTTTTTTGTGAAGATGCAGAGTTAGCAACTAAACAAGTTGAATCAAAAAATAATAAAACTGCCAATACAAAAGAAATTTTAGTTTTCATATAATTAAACTCCCTAAAATTTATGGTATAAAATTATAATAATTAGTATCAACAAAAATTTCTATGGTAAGTTGCACAAAAATTTTAATTTTTTTATTATAATTTACTCCAATTGTCATTGCGAGGAATAAAATGATTTTACCTAAAAAAGTTTTAAAGGATATTCAGGGCTATGAACCGCCGCTGTATATAGATGATTATCTGATGAAGCTTGATCTGAACGAAAATATTTTAGGACCTTCTCCTAAGGTAATAAAAGCTTTACAAAATATTTCTGAAAAAGATATTAAATTTTATCCGGCTTATGGCGAACTTTTAGAAAAATTAGCAAATTTTAACAATATTGATAAAGCCATGATTTTACCTGCCAATGGAGCAGATGAAGCTATTAAATATGTTGTTGACACTTTTATTGAGCAGGAAGATAAAGTTTTAGGAGTAAATCCTACTTTTGCAATGCCAAAAATTTATGCCCAAGCAGCAGGATGTAATTATAAAGAAATTAATTATAAAGAAAAATGGGTCTTTCCAACCGATGAATTAATAGAGAACATAGATGAAAAAACAAAATTAATAATAATTACCACTCCAAATAGTCCGACAGGCGAGGCTATCTCAAGAGAAAGCCTGTTAAAAATTTTAAACAGCGCCCCCAATAGCCTAATTTTAATAGATGAGACTTACTCCGGCTATGCTAAAGAAAAATTCACAGATCTTATTTATAAATATCCTAATGTAATTATTACAAGATCTTTGTCAAAAGACTTTGCTCTTGCAGGGCTTAGATTAGGATATATTATTTCGGATAAACAAAATATTGATTATATAAAAAGAATAATAAATCCCTATAGCGTGAATACCCTTGCTGTAAAAGCAGGTATTGCGGCTTTGGATGATATAGAATATTTTGAATTTATAAAAAAACAAATAAATGAATCAAAAGAAATTTTATCAGAAGGATTAAAAAAATTAGCAAAAATTATTTATCCCAGCGAGACTAATTTTTTATTGGCAGATTTTGGAGAAAACGCTGATTTTATTTATAAGAGACTTTTAAATTCAGGCATAAAAGTTAAATATTTTAAAAATAATCCTGATCTTAAAAATTGTTTTCGTATAACTGTGCCAGAGCCGGAACAGGCAAAGTTTTTTTTAAGTGTTCTTGCTCCTCGCGACCTTATAATATTTGATATGGACGGGGTGCTTGTGGATGTGAGAAATTCTTACAGAACCACAATTAAAGCGGTTTATGAGCATTTTTCAGGCAGGGATATTTCTTCTGATGATATTCAGACTGCTAAAAATAACGGCGGATTAAATAATGACTGGGATTTAACAGGATTTCTCCTGAGAAAATCAGATTTTCAGGTTTCAAAAAATGATATAATAAACAAGTTTCAGGAATTATATTATGGAAATTCAGGAACCGGCTATATTTTAAATGAAACCTTGCTTGTACAACCTGAATTTTTAAAGAATTTAGCTAAAAAGTATGATCTGGCTATTTATACAGGAAGACCCAGACAGGAAGCAGAATTTATACTTAAAAAATGGAATCTGAGAGATTTATTTTCTTTGGTTATAACTATGGATGATGTTCCTGAAGGATTTCATAAGCCTGATCCTTACGGCATTAACTATATTTTAAGTAAAATTTCTTCTGTTAACACATATTATCTGGGAGATACGCCCGATGACATGATTGCGGCAAAAAAAGCCAAAATAAAAGGAATAGGGATTCTTCCGCCTCAGGATAAAAGCGAAACTTTAAAACAAAGGCTGTTATCAGAGGGAGCTTTGGTAGTATTGGAAAAAGTAGAGGATTTGAATATAAATTTATGAGAAAAAGTAATGTTCAAAGAAAAACTTTAGAAACAGAAGTCAGTATTAATCTTAATTTAGACGGCATTGGAATTAGAAAAAATAATACCGGTATAAAATTTTTCGATCACATGCTTGACCAGTTAGCTTCTCATGGTTATTTTGATCTTGAAATACAGGTAAAATCCTTGGATCAGGATTTGCATCATATAGTTGAAGATACGGCTTTAAGTCTGGGAGAAGCATTTGACAAAGCTCTGAGTGATAAAAAAGGAATAAACCGTTACGGTTATAGTATAATTCCTATGGATGAAGCACTTTCACTTTGCTCTATTGATTTAAGCGGAAGAGCATACTGTGTTTTTGACGCTGAAATGAAAAATGAACGTGTCAGTGATTTTGAAACTGATCTTGTAAAACATTTTTTTGTCAGTTTTTCAACTGCAAGCAGGTCAACTTTGCATATAAAACTTTTAAACGGTGAAGATACTCATCATAAAATAGAATCAATATTTAAAGCTTTTGCAAGGGCTTTAAGTCTGGCTTGCAGCATTAATAAAGATCATTCAGAAACCACTCCCTCAACAAAAGGGGTTATATAAAGTGGAATTAACTGTTTTAGATTATGGGGCGGGAAATTTAAAAAGCATTACAAATATGCTTGATGCGTTTGGCTATTCCTATAAAATAACTGATAAAAAAGAAGATTTGCTTAATTCTGAAAGATTAATATTCCCCGGAGTCGGTAATTTTGCTCAGGTTATGGAAGCTCTAGAATCAAAAAATCTTACTGAAAATCTAATTAAAGCCATTAAGTCAGGCATTCCTTTTTTAGGTATTTGTCTTGGACTTCAGGTTCTTTTTGATGAAAGCGAGGAAGCCCCAGGCATAAAGGGATTAGGTATATTCCCCGGCAGGATTATAAGATTTACGCAAGGGAAAGTGCCTCAAATAGGCTGGAACAAACTTAAAACAACAGCTAATAACAGTATTTTAACTGATGATTATGTGTATTTTGTAAATTCTTATCATGCAGTTCCTGACAATCCTGATATAGTGTCTGCTTATTCTAATTATTATATTAATTTTACTGCTTCTATTGAATATAAAAACATAATTGGAGTTCAGTTTCACCCTGAAAAAAGCGGGGAAACAGGATACGGCTATATAAACAAGTGGCTGAAAAAATCCTTTCCAATGACAGAGTCTAAATGAATTTTATTCAAGCATAACTTTTTATATAAAATAAAGATATATTAAGAAAATTATTACTATTTTTTAAGCAAAAATTCATCATTTTCTACGGTAAATTTATCCATTCCGAGATATTCGTTCCATTCGGCTTTTGAATAGCCATTACCTGTAAATCTGCTTGCAATAACTCCGGTATTATTGTCAATATCTCTTTTTATAGCATTGATTGCATTTGTACTAGGCGTTACAAAGTGATAAGTTCCTTCATATACAAGATATTGTTCATCTTTATCATAGTAAAATATATCTTTATCATCAATTTTTCCGTCGCCGTTCAGGTCAAGCTTGAGTTCAGAACCATTTACTATTCCGTCATAAGGATTGTCATCCTGATCTAAAGCGCCTATTGTTTGAGCTATGAGTCCTTTGTCTCCATATTTATTTTCTATAGTGTTATCTATATACGAACCGTTTAAGCTTTGCATGATTTTTCTGTCCTGATATTCTACAGTTAGAATATTATTTTTAAAATCAATTTTTACGCCTGACTTCGCAATTTCCGGACTGTTATAATTATTTTGATCTCCTATTTTTTTATCATTATAGTAAATATCAAAAGTTCTATTTGCATTGGATATTATTTCAATTCCTGATTCTTTAAGGGAGAGGCGCTGATTTGTGATTACTCTTGCCGCGCTGCTATAAGCGCCAAATTTTGCAACTAAATCAATATCATTATTTTCTATCATTTCATATAAACCTTGATCTTTTCCTTGAAAATCAAAGAGCTGTTTATTTCCGAATTTAAAATGAGGATCACCCCAACTCACGCTTATGCCTTGCTTTGCAAACAAGCTGATAACATCATTTTTAAGACAGTCAAATAAACTGTTATTTATATCTCCTTTTCTTATAGAGCTGTTTACAAGCGCGCCAAATATTCGGTTATTTGTATTGTCGCTGTTTAAATAGGAATTTATAGGATTAGTAAATAAATTATTGCCAATTTCTATATTATTAAGTTCTTTTACAAGAAAACTGGAATTATCTATATCTTTGTTTGTTGTATAGTCGCTTTTAGCGCCGCCAAAAATTATATTATTATCTTTTTCGGTATCAATAATATCACTGCCGAGTCCGCCAAAAATTATACTATTGCCTGAATCGTCATTAATAGCATCATCGCCTTCATCTCCATCAATATAATCACTGCCGCTATTTCCAAAAATCTCGTCATTGCCGAGTCCGCCAAAAATTATATCATTACCGTCATTGCCTTGAATCAGATCATTGCCTTCATCTCCGGAAATAGCATCATCGCCTGCGCCGCCTAATATAGCATCATCGCCTTCACCGCCTGATACTATATCATTGCCGTCATTTCCAAAAATAATATCGCTGCCGAGTCCGCCAAAAATTATATCATTGCCTTCATCTCCCTGTATCAGGTCATCGCCTTCATCTCCGGAAATAGCATCATTTCCGATACCACCGAAAATAGCGTCATTACCTTTACCGCCAGATATTACATCATTGCCTCCATCTCCCTGAATCAGATCATCGCCTTCATCTCCGGAAACAGTATCATCTCCGATGCCTCCGGAAATAGCATCACTGCCGAGTCCGCCAAAAATTATATCATTGCCTTCATCTCCCTGAATCAGATCATCGCCTTCATCTCCTGAAATAGCATCATCTCCGATGCCTCCGGAAATAATATCATTGCCTTCATTACCTGATATTACATCATTGCCGGCATTTCCAAAAATTAAATCATCTCCGATACCGCCTGATATTGTATCATTGCCGCTACTTCCAAAAATTGTATCGTTTCCATTACCGCCAACTATATAATTGTCTCCTGTTCCGCCAAAAATAATATCATCTCCGTCTCCTCCAATAATGACGTCTTTATCATTATTGTTAAGAAGTTTATTTGCTGAAATCCAATCTAGGATATTTGCGTTAATTTTAACCATAATGCATTTCTCCTTTGCATTTAGATAGTACAAAAGTTATTTTTAAAATTATTTTTAACAAAACAAAAATAGCTTAATTAAAAATTTTAGGGAAAAAGCTTTATTTTTTAG
>JAZDPZ010000048.1:0-19521 GCA_043797105.1 bacterium
TTCAAGGCAGTAAAAGCAGCAGTACCTGCAAAAACAATTTATAGATAGGGAAGCAAAACATCGCCCCTACGTTTCTAAAAAATCGTCTAATTCCTTGCTATGGACGATTTTGGTGTTTTTAAGGTGTCAAACTTCCGTTATGAACTAAATAAATTGCTTGTGTAAATGTTTATAAATTCTATGGGCAATATTTTTGCCTATTACTCTTGCTATTTCTGATTCCGTAGCTGACATTATTCCCTTTATATTTCCAAAATGATCGAGTAAAATCTTTTTTTTATTGTGAGTTAATCCTGAAATTTCATCTAATATTGATTTTATTGCCTGATTTTCTCTTAACTGCCTGTGATAACTTATTGCAAACCTGTGAGCTTCGTCTCTAATCTTTTGAAAGACAAATAAAGCTTGAGAATTGGCAGGAAAAACAACAGGAATAGAATTATCAGGAATATAAATTTCTTCAAATTTTTTAGCCAGAGCAACTATTGGCTGATTAATCAATCCAATATCCTCCAAAGCGTCCTTTGCTGCTGAAAGCTGTCCCTTTCCTCCATCTACAATAATAAGATTTGGGAGTTCAAGATTATCTTTAAGCAATTTTGTATAGCGTCTTTTTATAACTTCTTTCATAGAAGCATAGTCATCTGTTTTTCCCTGATCAACTGATCTTATTTTAAACCTTCTGTATTCAGATTTGCAGCTTTTACCGTTTATGAAAACAACCATACTTGCCACAGTATTAGTGCCCTGAATATGTGAAATGTCAAAACATTCAATTTTATGCGGAAAGACAGGAAGTTCCAGTTTTTCCTGTATAAAGCTCCCTACTGCGTTCCATTCATTTTGAATCCTGTTAATTTCAGAGATTTTTATGCTTTCAAGAGCAGAAGAAGCATTTTTATTTGCCATTTCAACAAGTTCATGTTTTGTTTGAAGTTTTGGCGCAATAATAGTTACTTTACTGCCTTTTTTAACACTTAACCATTCAGCAATTAAATTTATATCTTCTATTTCATCAGGAATCAAAATTTCTTTTGGAATTTCATCAAGCATCTGATAATATTCCTGCATAAAAGTTATTAAAGCCTCTTTTGCTGTATGAATCTGATTCAGCTTTATTTCAAAGTCCTCTTTTCCAATAAGTCTGCCGTCTCTTACTTTTAAAAGAACGAGACTCATTCTCAAATCATCATTATCATAGCCGATAATATCCTGATTAATGCTGGTATTATCAGTAACAACTTTTTGTTTTTCTATTACCTTTGACACATCAAAATAACTGTCTCTATATTTAGCGGCTTTTTCATATTCCTGATTTTCAGAGTATTTTTCCATTTCGTTTTTAAGTTTTTCTAAAAGTTCTGTTTGTTTTCCGGAAAGAAATAATTCAACCTGCCTGACAATATCTTTATATTCTTCAGAAGTTATAAGCTTTTGACAGGGACCAAAACATCTTTTTATCTGATAATATATGCATGGACGATCTTTAAATCTTGGAATTTTGCACTGTTTAAGAGGAAAAAGTTTTTTTATAAGCTCAAGAGTTGAATACATTGCCCTTGAATCTGTATAAGGACCAAAATATTTGCCTTTTAGATGTTTTTGATCCGGTTTTCTTGTGATAATAATTCTCGGGTATTCTTCTTCAGTGATTAAAAACCACGGAAAATGCTTATCATCTTTTAAAAGCACATTATATTTAGGTTTATGCTTTTTAATAAGATGCGATTCAAGTATAAGAGCTTCTACTTCAGAGTCAGTAATTATAAATTCAAACCTGACAATCTGAGGAACCATTATTAAAAGCTTAGGGGAATCATGTTTTTTAGTAAAATAGCTTTTTACTCTTTTTTTTAGGTCTTTTGCCTTGCCTATATATATGATTTTATCCTCAGAGTCATACATTAAATATACGCCTGGAGAGTGAGGCAAATGATTAAGCAATATCTTCATATCTTTATATCTTATTTTTTATTAAAAATATTTCTCTTTAAGAATTTTCCCTGTCCTGGTTTTGCTTTTAATTCGTTATTTTCTATAATAATATTTCCTCTTAAAATTACTGTTATTGGTTTTCCTGTGATTTTACAGTTTTCAAACGGAGTATAATCCACGTTTTGATGTAAATCACGAGCTTTTATAGTCCATTTTAAATCAGTATCCCAAATAACAATATCCGCATCCATGCCAACCTCAATATCACCTTTATTTGGCATTTTAAAAATTTTTGCCGGCTTTGTGCAGTTTATTTCAACAAATTCATTCAATGAAAGTTTTCTTTCAGTAACCATTTCCTGAAACATAAGCGGTAGTCGTGTTTCTATTCCAGGAATACCATTGGGAATTTTTGTAAAATCATCTTTTCCGAGCTGTTTTTCTTTAGAAAAATTAAAAGGACAATGATCTGTTGCTATAACGTCAATTTCATTTTTTTTGAGAGCTTTTAGCAGGTATTTTGTATGTTTTTTTTCTCTTAAAGGAGGCGACATAACGTATTTTGCTCCTTTAAAGCCAGGTTCAGAGTATTTATCCTGAGTTAAAAACAAATACTGCGGGCAGGTTTCAGCATAAACAATCCGATGTTTTTTTCTTGCTCTTTTTATTTCTCTCAAAGCGTCTTTTGTAGACAAATGCGCAAAATAAACCGGAACATCGGCAAGCTCTGCCAGTTTTAAAACTCTTTGCACTGCTTCGCCTTCTAAAATAGCCGGTCTTGAAAGAGCATGATAAATCGGTTTTATTTTGCTTTCCTGCAAATATTGATTTGCCAGCAGGTCGATAATTTCGCCATTTTCAGCATGGATACACACAAGAATACCAAGTTTTTTTGCTTCCTGAAATAATCTGAATAAATCTCCATCGCTTATCATTAGAAAATTTTTATAAGCAAGAAAGCATTTTATGCTTGTAACTCCCTGATTAACCATTTCTGAAAGTTCGTTAATTGCTTTTTCAACAGGAGGTACTATAGCAACATGAAAGCCATAGTCAATAACAGCTTTATTTTCTGCTTTTTTATGCCATATAGATAAAGCTTCGATGAGACTTTGATCCTGTTGAGGTATGATATAGTCAATAATACTGGTATTTCCGCCATAAGCTGCCGCTATTGTTCCTGTTTCAAAATCGTCATTTGAAAATGTTCCCATAAAAGGCATGTCAAGATGAGTATGAACATCAACTCCACCAGGCATGACAAGCTTGTTAGAAGCATCTATTTCTTTTACTGATCCATTTTTTATACAAGAAACAAGATTTTTTTTTATATTATTAGGAATTATATTTGTTATTTTTCCGTCTTTTATGCAAATATCAGCCTGTATAGTTTTTTTCGACGAAATTACAGTTCCGTTTTTTATAATTAAATCCACAAAAATTTCCTCGTATTCACCAAATTAAGCTTATTTTTATTATCCATTAAATAAGCTATTTTTTCATTTTCTTTAAAATTTTATGTTTTTTTACAGAGTTCAATAATATCTACAATTTGTTGATGCAAAAGTTTATTTGAAGCAATAATATTTTTTATGCAAATATCAAATTTATTTGTTCCAAAATTGGTAACTTTACCCCCTGCTTCCTGTATTATACAAGCTCCTGCCGTAACATCCCAGGGAGCCAGATTTAATTCCCAAAATCCATCAAGCCTTCCACAAGCTACATAACATAAATCCAATGCGGCAGAACCTGTACGTCTAATAGCCTGTGATTCAAATACAAATTTATTAAAATATTTTAAACTTTCTTCAAGAATTTCTGATCTTTCATAAGGAAAGCCTGTTGAAAGCAAAGAATTATCAAGTTTTCTTACAGCGCTAACTTTTATAGGTTCAGCATTTAAATAAGCGCCCATTCCATTACCTGCCCAAAAAATTTCATTTTTAAAAGCATCATAAACAACTCCTAAAAATATATTGCCTTGATATAAAAGTCCTATAGAAATTGCAAAATGAGGAAAATTATGAGCATAATTTGTTGTTCCGTCAATTGGATCTATAATCCATAAATAATCAGAAGCAACATCGCCATGCGCTCCGCTTTCTTCTCCAAGCATCTCATGCTCAGGAAAATATCCTTTAATTATTGATAAAACTTTATCTTCAACCATTTTATCCACATTGGTAACAAGATCAAATTCATTAGTTTTATAAGTAATTTCTTTTTGTTTGCCAAAATAGACCAACTGTATTTCTCCTGCTTCAAATGCAGCTTCTTTTGCTATTGATAATAATTTTTCTGCATCAATCATTAAAATCTCCTTATTCCTAGAATTTAAGTTTTATTTTGTCTAAAATAAATATAATTTTACATTAAATTACATTACAAAACATCGAATAGGATAAAAAAATGTTTGAAACAAAAGTAGAAGCATATTTTTCAGCAGCCCATCACTTATTAAACTATGACGGTAAATGTGAAAATCAGCATGGACACAATTGGAAAGTAGAAATTTTTGCGCAGGGAAAATTTTTAAATAAATCAAATATTCTGATTGATTTTAAAGTCCTTAAGGAAGCATTAAATCAGGTTCTGGATAAACTCGATCATAAAGATCTAAATTTGCTTAAAGAATTTGAAGGGCAAAGTCCCAGCAGTGAAATCATAGCAAAATTTATATATTATGAGCTAAAAAGCAAAATTCTGGCAATAACCAAAGTTTCAGTATGGGAAACCGAAAATGCAAGAGCAAGTTATTGGGAAGATGCTGAAATAAGTTCAATTTGATTAATTTTAGCAATTTCTATTTGTTTTTTGTTTTTATAGAGTTATAAATATAATTAAATAATTAGATAATGTAAATATATTGTGTAAATAAAAAATAGGGGGTGATTGTGTAAGGCATTTGTATTTTTAAATATAAACATTAAAAGAGCTTTAATGAGGGTGGTATTTAGGCTCTTGGGTTTACTTTTTTTATAAAATTATAGGGGGACCAAACATACAACAAAATTATTAAAAATAAAGAGTTACTTTAATATTTAAGAGGAGTTGCTATATGACACAAGTTAGCGCGATACCAAAATCTAATGAACTCTTATGGATCAGATCAAAGGATGGATCCGAAAGTGTCAAAACAAATGACGATAACCAAGATAGTATTTTTAAACCTAACGAAACCGAAGATGACAATGCTGTTCAAAACAAAGATTTGATAGCATTACTAAAAGCTTTAATACAGTCTCTTCAAGGCAACAAAGATTCCAATGAAAGTGAGGATACTACTACTCCTAGTGAAACACAAGAAAATGTTCCCAATAACGTTACTTGTGATAATCCTCAACAAGAAAAACAACCAATAATTATGAATAGCAGCATGTTTAGTTTATTCTAACATAATATTGCTAATTTTTAATAAATAAATTTATTTGTTACTTAAGGGGGTGATATAAATAATCTTTAATTAAGGATTTATTCTTTTAGTTTTACTGAATTAAAGAGGAGTTAAAATTTATAAATATTTTTAAAAAAAGGAGTTAAAAATGACATCAGTTAATGAAGTTTTATATATTAGAAAACTTGACGGATATAATCTTCAGAATGATGAAGATAACAGTAGCAGTAACACCGATGCTAACGTTAATAATATATTTATTTTGCCTAAAGAAGATGAAAACCAGGATACTCAACAAGATGATATGAGTAGTTGTCCTTTTTGCGCAATGATTATGAAGCTTCTCAGCGGATTATTCGGCGGACAAAATGGCGATGATGATAGCAGTACTGATAGTGATCCTGCTGATAGCAGCACTAGCAATCCTGCTGATAGCAGCACTAGCAATCCTGCTCAGAATTCTACTCAGAATAAACAACAGCCTTTATATAATTTCAATTTTGGTAATGATAGTGGCGGTACAACAGGTAGTGTACTAAATTATAATATGGGTAATATATTAGGTTAAAAAAATAAGAAAGGGGTGTTGCCGGATCAAAAAATATTTATTAAAAAAGAGGTTACTTATTTGTATTGAAAAGGAGTTATTATATGACAGAAGTTAGCAGCAGCAATCCATCAAAATTAAATGAACTTTTATATATTAGACAACTTGAAGGCGATGAAGCAAATAACGCCAGCAGTCTATTTGGCGATGACAAGAATGGTCTAAATAGTATATTTGATAGCCTAAAAGGTAAAGATGATGCCAATGATACCAATGCTACTGATAGCGCGGATGATGCAAACAAAACAAACGACGATAACTCAAATAAAGATTTAATTGCATTACTTAAAAAATTACTTGCATCTTTACAAGGCGATAATAAAGATAGCTCAGTAGATACTACTGATAATAATGAAAAAAATAGTACTACTGCTAATACTAATTCATTAGAAAAATTAGCAGGAAATAATAGCGGTAACGGTAATGTATATTTAGTAACAGCATAACCCTTAGAAGGCTAGTTTTAGCCTTTTTAAGATAAATTCATATAAATAATTTTAAAAATTATTAATAATTTTAAAAAGAGGGTAAAAAATATTTTACCCTCTAAAACATGGGGATTTTATCTGTTATATTGATTATTTCACTTGGTTTGAGTAGTCTTAAACAGTTTTTATGCCTGCAAAATCTTGTAAGACAAGGTCTGCAAGGTAAATTTAGATAAACCTGTTTAATATTAGAGCTTAAAGTATAAGGATTCCACTGAGATTCATTGGTTGGACCATAAATTATTATTATATTTTTAGTGTTTGCAAGCGCTGCAAGATGCGCTGATGCTGTATCAATCGTTATCATTAAATCTAAATCTTGATAAAGAGCCAAAGTTTCTCTAATTGTTGTTTTACCACATAAATTATTTAATTTTATTCCTGATTGATCTGCTAAATAATCATAGATATTTTTTTCAGATTCAGCTCCCATTGAAATAAAACCGCCATTATACTTATTTTTCAAGTATTTCAGTATAATTATCCAATTTTTAATATCCCATTGTTTTCCCGGAGAACCGGCTGTAACATGTATTGATATTCTTGGCTTTGGAATATTTTCAAGAAGTTCTTTCGCTTTATCTAAATCTTTATTTGTTAATTTAACATCTATATATTCATCAAATATTTTTAAATTAAGGTCTTTTAAAACATTTAAATAGACTTCTTTTTGAGGTTTTTTGTCGTTTATAGGAGTAGAATTTATAAAATGTGTAATTAAATTACGCCATAAAGGCAAGGATTTAAATCCTATTCTTTCTAAATTAAAGCTGATTCGTTGGCTAACCTTTGCTTGACAGCTGAAAATTGTCCAGGATAGCTGAAAATTAAATAAAAAAATCGTATCATATTTTTGTTTTTTTAAAAAAGAAAGTTTATTTGTTACTTTATTTAAATAAAAATTATCAAAAAAAGGTAATGTTTCCAGCAAATTAATTACGTTTTTATTGCCTATTAAATCTATGCTAGTATTTTCATTAAAATTATACCGTAAATTCCTTAAAACAGGTATTAAAAGCACTGTATCACCAATAAAATCAGGCAGTACAATCAGAGCTTTTTCAGGAATTTTAAAAACCTTATTAACTAACATAATGTAGAATTACATTATTTAGAACCAAATTTATAGACACATAGGATTATAACCAAATTTCCATAAAAAATGGGTAATAATAAATTTTATACACTCACTCCTTTTTTAAAAGGTGAGAATTTATTATTTATTACTTAGCTTCTTAAATTGGCAAAAAAAGATCGGATGTAGGGCTAATCCGATCTATGGCTGAAAAACAGACGGTTAAGTGAGAATGAATAAAGTATACTGATATAAAACCAAAAGAAAAAAACTATTAAAATTCCCTGATAGGATGTATTATAGAATAATTTATATTGTCAATAACATTAAAGAAAAAATTTAAAGAATGAAAACATTAAAAATTAAAACGCCGGCTAAAATTAATCTTACTCTTGAAATTATTAATAAAAGAGATGACGGCTATCATGAGATCAAAAGCATTATGCAGGCTGTCAGTTTATATGATTTTTTGACCATAAGCGTTGAAGACTGGCAAGAAGAAGTTAATAATATTGAAATTAAAGGAAACAGCTCTTTAATACCTTATAATAAATCTAATCTTGCTTATATAAGCGCCCATAAATTTCTTGAAAAAGCAAATATATTTAATAAAAAAATCAATATTTTTATTGAAAAAAATATTCCTGTTGCTGCTGGACTTGCAGGAGGCAGTTCAAATGCAGCCGGTGTTCTTTGGGGATTAAATGAACTTTTTTCAAGAATATTAGATAATTCTATTCTTGAGAATTTGGCTTCTCAAATTGGTTCTGATGTTAATTTTTGCTTGCAAGGAGGCACACAACTCGCAACATCAAGAGGAGAAAAATTAGAAAAACTTCCCACCCCTTTTTTAAAATTAATAATTATTAAGCCTAAAAAACTTTTTATTTCAACAAAACAAACTTATGAAAAATATTCTCAATTTTTTTTGTCAAAAACTAATACAAAAACTGAACCAATGATTAGCGCAATAAAAGAAAATAACCTTGAAAAAATAGCTTTTTTACTGAATAACAATCTTGAAAAGATTATTTTACCTGATTATATCGAAGTTTTAAATATCAAAAAATATTTAATAAAAAACGGATGTATAAATGCTTTAATGTCAGGCAGCGGACCAAGTATATTTGGATTATATACTGAATCCGTTGATTTATCTAAAATTATTAAAAAAGTTGAGGAATTTGAAATTTATAAAGTAACCTCCATCGAAAATGGAGTAATACCAACTTGCAATACATAATATAACTTGTCATACAGAGGTCGTAGACCGAAGAATCCCATGAACGTTTGATTCTTAGATTGCTTTGCCTCTTTTGAGGCTCGCAATGACAAAAACGAAAAAATTTTTTATTATCTACTTACAAACTGGATAAAATAAAGAGGCTGTCCCAAAATATGGATAGCCTCTATCAGTTTAGGGGGGAAGACTTAATTTAGGAAGGATTATATCCTTGTTGCGGGGTTAAAATTGATTCCAAAACTTGTCGCGCTGATGCTCTTACATTTGGATCAGGATCATGTTTCATAGCTATATTCATTACCCCTGCTACTGTTTGGTAATCTTCAGGTCTTGCAAGGTATTTCAAAGCCATTATTCCGGTGCCTCTAATCGCTGGATTCGGGTCTTGTTTCAATACAAAAAGAATTGGACCTATAGCCGGTTGTAATTGTTGTATTGGCATTTTTGTACCGTTATTTGTTTCTATAGCTTGCCTTAATTCATTTTGAAGAATAGCCAGAGTGCCTAAACCTTCTTGTTTGCTAAGGTCAGCTTTTTCTCTTTCTGGTCCTCTAAGTTTGGTTGTATTTTTAGTAACAATATCTATTAATCCTTCAAATATTTCCTTATTAGCTACTAAAGGCATCATGGGTTGTCCCGAATTATAGAGATTGACTATTTCATTAATAGCGGATCTTTGTTCGTCAGGATTTGGCGATCTTAAATTTGCATTTATTGCTTGTGTATCAATATTAGATTGTTGTTCATTAGCTTGCTGCTGTGCGGGTTGTTGAACCGAATCCTGTTGATGAGGAGCTGTTTGTATATTTTGTTGCTGATCAATTGAAGGAGGAGGCGGATTTATCTGAGGCATAGAATTTACTTGTGTAAATCCTGCTGATGGTACGATTTGCTGCTGGTTTAAAAAATTCTGGTTTTGAGGCATTCCCATTTGCCCTTGAGCAGAAAATGTATTGGGATTGTATTGATTCATCTGTTGTGGAGATATATTTTGTCCATATTGAGATGGTTCAATTATTCCATACATAGGTTGCGCAGTGCCTGGATGGAATGAGAGTAATTGTGGAGTGTACTGTGATGGATTATTATAATCATAAATTTGATTTACCGGATAATTATAAATTTGTGATGTTGGAATTTGATTATTAGGTAATTGACTTAATGGTGGTGATGCATAAGCCTTAGGTTCAAAAATATTTATACTAACTGCCGATGCTGTTGGAATGCCAGAACTTGTTGTTCCCATTTTTCCTTCCCCTTTTTATATTCTATCAACTTATTATTAATTTATTTTTTGACTTTTGCTACAAATTAAAAACAAAAAAGCATAAATTAATTGCTAAATTTTAAAAATTAATTGCAACATTTTGTTACATTGAAATAATAAATAATAAATAATAAATAATAAATTTTCACCTTTTAAAAAAAGGGTTGGTGTAGGGGCTATGCCTTACACTCAGTTAGTTCCCCTCCCTTGTGAAGGGTAAGGGGTGGGTGTATAAAATTTATTGTTACCCACTTAAAAACAGAAAAACTTTAGAGATATTTTCTCAAAAGTGTATTTTAGTATTTTATTTTGAAAAAATAGGATGCTCAATCAATCCTATACGATTAATAGGCCAAAACCTGAAAACAGCTTTTCCTATGATTCTATTTTTAGGCAAAAATCCCCAAAATCTGCTGTCTTGACTGTTATTTCTATTATCACCCATCATAAAATAAGAATCTTTTGGCACTATAATAGGTCCACAATACATATTTGGAGTGCAAAAAATATGCGAAACTTCTTTTTTATAAGGCTCATTAAGAAGCTCTCCATTAATAAAAACCCCAATATCTTTTTTAACCTCAATAGTATCTCCTGGTACGCCTATAATTCTTTTAATATAAGCAATATCAGAGTTGAAATATCCTATTAATCGGGTAAATTTCCCCCATGCAGACTGATTAAGTTCTTCCTGAGGCGGATAAAAAACAATAACATCACCTCTTTTGGGATGAGAAATATATCCACTGACTTTTTCAATAATGATTCTGTCTTTTTCAACAAGAGTTGGTCTCATTGAACCGGAAGGAATCCAGCGAGGCTCTATTAAAAAATTCCTGATTAAAGTTGCTAAAACAAGAGCTATAATAACTACTTCCAGGGTTTCTTTTACGAATTTCCATATATTTTTATAAGTTAATTTATCTTCTTTATTCATTGCCTGTCCTATCCTTATTTTAGCTTATTATTCAAATATTCAACATATTTTTCATATAAATAATCCGGTATTTTTTTAAACAGTTTACCTTCTTTATTTGTAGTAACAACAGTAGAAGTTGCGTTTAAAATTAAATTATCAGTATCAATATTTTTTATAGCATGAAAAAAAGTTATGCTTGTGTTTTTTAATTCTTTAAGTTCTGTTAGAATGCTTAGCTTATCCATTAATCTTGCCGGAGATTTATATCTGCAGTTAATTTCAACTACAGGTAATAAAATACCCATTTTATTGAGTATATTAAAACTAATGCCAATTAGTTCTGAAAACTCGATTCTTCCTATTTCAAACCATTTAATATACTCGCCATGCCAAACTACACCATAACAGTCAGTTTCTTTATGATAAATTTTGACAATATTTGAGTGGGTCATAATTTAAAAAATTTATTAAGTAAAAATGATCGTGCCCTACACTTCGACACAACTCATTATATGTAACATTTAAGATAATCTCCAATCTGGTAACCTGATAACACCCAAAAATTATAGCTTATTGCTGCTGCGTTCCCGCCCTGACAAGGTTCACTAGTTTTCGCCGCATCAGACCTGATTTTCATCAATTATACATAGATGCTCATCATAACTTGTTATGCCTCACGGTAGGCTGTCCACCCTGCTATAGCGATTGCAGGCTCAGGGTATCGCTAGTTCCCCGTGTAGCACGATCAATTTTATTTTAGCATAAAAATAAATCTTTTAGTCAATGTTTTTTAAATCAACTGGTCGATTTATTTTGTTTTAACAAACATTAAACTATTAATAGTTAATGGGGAATATTTTAGGCTATTGGGAATATAAATCTGAGGGGAATTAAATTTTAAAGGGGTGTCAAATGGGGATTATCAGTAATAACTCAGCAATTGATAAAATTCAAGTTTTTTTAAACAAAGTTCAAAATTCTAAGAAAACTCAAAATGACGCAACCTATAAACATTGCGTAAAAGCTGACGCATTGAGAATTAGGGATTATTTTTTGGAATCAATAGACGAATATTTAGTGGCAATTTCGTATGATGAATCAAATTTTGACGCTTTTAAAGGTTTGGGATTGTCCTATAAGCAGGTAGGATACATAAAAAGCGCTATTGAATCATTTGAAAAAGCTAAAAGAATTTCACCCTTTGATAAAACTGTATATTATGAGCTTGGAATTTGTTATACTTTAGAAAACAATCATTTTAAAGCTATAGAAGAATACAAAAAAGCTATAAAACTTAATCCCAATTATATTGACGCTCAATTTAATCTTGCAGTTGCGCATGAATTAATAAATGAGCTTGATCTTGCATTAAAAATATATCTTAAAATTATTGAGGAAAAACCATCCTATATAGCAGCCTATAATAATCTCGGCAGTTTATACATGCGGCTTGGAATGCTTTTGCAATCTATTCAAATATTTAAAAAATTACTGGAAATAAATCCTGATTATATTAGGGCATATTTAGGCATTGCAATAGCTTTTGATAAAATGAACCGCGCTAATGACGCAATCAGATATTATAAAAAATATATTGAAATCAAACCAAACTCCGCAAATGCTCTATATATTACAGAACGAATCAATGAATTAAGAGGAGAAAGAAAAATTAATAAAAAGCCGCATTTAAAGCTTGTTCATGCTTTATAATATCGAAAGCTGAAGTAAGTTCTTTAAATTCATCAATAGATAAAGTTTCCCCTCTTCTGTTTGGATTAATATTAGCCTTTGTAAGAGCTTCAAAAACTATTTTTTGGTCAAATCCTGCTTGGGTCAAAGCATTTTTAATATTTTTTCTTCTCATACCAAAGCTTGCCTGAATAATTTTACGAAAGAAATTTGGATTTTCAAGCTCTATTGCTGGTTTTTGTCTTATTTTTAGCTTTAAAATAGCTGAATCTACTTTTGGCGCAGGATAAAAACTTGACTTATTGACTTTCATTATTAATTCAGGAATTGTCCAGTAATTAAGCAGTATTGATAACAAACCATATTCTTTTGAAGGACTTTTTTCATTGGCTATAATTCTTTTTGCTACTTCATACTGAACCATTAAAAGTATTTCTTTTATGGATTCTCGGTTTTTATAATGTGTCTGGTCAATTTCGCCGAGCAAATGCGCTAAAATAGGACTTGTAATGTAATATGGTATATTTGCAACAATTTTAACAGGGACATCTACAAGACTGAAAATATCTGTTTTAAGAATATCTTTATTTATTATATCAATATTAGAATAAGGTAAAGAATTCAATTCCCTAATTGCATCAGGATCAATTTCAATAGCAATAACTTTTTTCACTATTTTAGCCAGCTCTTCTGTAACAAATCCTAATCCTGAGCCAATTTCAATTACAGTTTCATCTTTAGATAAAGCAGCTTCGCTAATTATTTTTTGAATAATATTACTATCAATTAAAAAATTTTGCCCTAGTTTTTTCTTTGTTCGAAACTGCTTGGCTTTTTTAAGATAATTCAAAGTCATACCCCGTTATCAATTTGGTGCCTGTATAAAAATATAAAATCTATGATAAACTAAAAAACAGTATAAAACTTGAAAAAATTTTATTAAATGAAACAAATTTTAATGCAAGAAGAACTAATAATTAACAAATCTCAGCTTCTAGAATCTTTTTATAATGGCAGTAAGTCAAAAGAAAATTTTAGAATTGGCATTGAATTTGAAAAACTTGGAGTAAATTCCTTTGATTTTAAAGCTGTTACTTATTCTGGCGCAAAAGGAATTTTAGAATTTTTAAAAAAATATAAACATTTGGAAAAATGGAATTATTTAGCTGAAGATGGCTATATTCTAGGTTTAAAGAGTAATTTTGGCTCAATAACATTAGAACCCGGCAGTCAGCTTGAATTTAGCAGCTCTCCTCAAAAAACAATACATGGCATAGCTAACCAAATAAATCGTTATAATAAAATAACAGCGGAAATTGCCGAAGAATTTGATATTTATTGGCTTGGATATGGGATTCAGCCCGTGTCAATATATGATGATATTGAACTAATACCTAAAAAACGTTACGGCATTATGAATAAATACTTGCCTGATAAAGGAAATACTCCGTTAGTTATGATGAAAGAAAGCGCTGGTATTCAAGTTACCTTTGATTATGAGTCTGAAGAAGATGCTATGAATAAACTTAGAGTTTCTCTTGGCATTTCTCCAATAATCACGGCAATGTTTGCAAATTCTCCGATAAGAAATAGCAGTGAAAGCGGCTATAAATCATTTAGAGCATATAGTTGGTTAAATACAGACAATGCAAGATGCGGTCTAATCAGCAAAAAAATTTTTGACCATTCTAATTATAATTTTAGTTTTAGTGATTATGTAGATATACTTCTTGATTTACCGATGATTTTCCTTAAAAAAAATAATAAATGGATAAATACGCAACATTTAACTTTTAGAGAATATATAAAAAATGGTTATCAGGATTACAAAGCTACTATAGAAGACTGGAATTTGCATAGAAGTTCTTTTTTCCCGGATGTCAGGCTAAATAATTATCTTGAAATAAGAAATTGTGACTGTCAAAAATCAGAGCTAATTTTAGCGGTTCCTGCATTATGGAAAGGCATAATATATAATAATGATGCTTTAAATTCAGCATGGGATTTAGTAAAAGATCTTTCCTGGGAAGAAATACAACTATTAAGAAATTTGGTCCCAAAATATGGACTTGATGCAACTGTAAAAAACTTTAAAGTTCTTGATATAGCAAAAGAATTAGTTAATATAGCGTCTTGTTATTTAAAATCAATGCCGGAATTAAATATAAATACTGATTTTCAGGATGAATCTGTTTATCTTGATAGTTTAAAAGAAATTTTGACTAAATCCAGGACTTCTGCGGACAAAATACTCGAACTTTGGCATAAAACCTGGAATAAAGATATTAAAAAACTTATTGAATATACTAGAATTTAATATTTTTGAGAATCTGGCGCAAATTTGACACTTAAAAAAAAACTAAATTGTCCATAGTAAAAAATTGGACGATTTTTTAGAAACATAGGGGCGAGGTTTTACTTCCCTATCTATAAATTATTTTTACAGGTATAACTGTTTTTACTGCCAACTTTCGTTCTCATACCAAGTTGCAGTCGATAAGGTAAAAACTAGGTGTCATTCTCAGTGACTGAGCGAAGCAAAGGAGTGTGAGAATCTATTTAATTTGGCTTGTATAAATAATCGAAAGATGGACAGATCCTCACGGCTGCTACGCAGCCTCAGGATGACAAGAGAGCGTTTTTACTCTATAGAATGCAAATGGTATCATTGTATTATTTGCTAAAAATAAGCTTATTGCCAGCTATATTACAAATATTTGTGCACAAGAGATTTTAATTTGCTAAGAAAGCCTTCTTCTATTGGATGCAATTTTTTTCTCTCTATTGGATGTAATACTTTCTCAGCATATCCCTTAAATCCTGGGGATCTTTTTTTTAACAAAAAATTCATGCTCCGTTGTTTTATAGACTTTTTAGTAAGATTAGCAGTAACTTTTCCAATTATTGACATAATAAATATTTTTCCTAAATTAAGATTAAAACTTTTTAATTTTATAAATATGAAATTCAGATGGTTCAAGTTTGTTAAAAACAAGCTTATTGCCGGATATATTCTTAATTTGCGTTAATTCCTCAAATTCATTAGAATTTTCAGGCAATATATACTCAGAAACAACCTTAAATCCTTCAGGAATATCTATTTCTTTATCATAAATGGCGTCAAAAGTTTTATTGATAATTTCAAGAGTTCCGTCTTCTTTGTTATCTCTTACTACTTCAGAAGGAGGATTTTCGTTTGCCGCAATAAATAATCTTTCATTAGGTTTATTTTCTTCTTTTATATACCAGCTTATAAAACCTGAATCATCATTAGGTTTATAAATTTCAGCCGTACCATAACGCGTAAAGTCATTATTAAGAGCAAATCTGTTAATTGCATCGAATTTTCTGAAAAATTCGTAATTTTTAGCTCTTTTCATTGACTCTTCCGAGCCTATTACTTTTTCAATCCCGATTTTTGTAAATGATTCATCCCCGTCTATATAAAGAACAGGTCTTTGAGAAAGCTTTCCGCCCGGCAAAAATTTGAATTTAAACCATTTAAACAAAGCGCCTTCTTCTTTTAACTGACCCGGATACTGATCTATGGCTTTAAATTCGCCATCCTGATTATTATATGTTTTTAAAATTGACAGTCTTGGCATGCCTTTTTCAAGATCAGAATTATATTCTTCCAGTTCTTTGTTGTCTTCGATTATTTGAGAAACATTCTTTAAATATTGGGAAACAATATCACTTCCCCAAAGCAGATCAAAATTCATGTCTTTATGGTATTCAGTGAAGAATCTTTCCCAAAGCATGTATTCTGCAAGCGCTGCAAAATGAGGACAGGCTTTTTTAAGCTCAGTATTAGCCTTTCCAAGAATATCTCTTGGCGCTCTGTAGCTGATAGGCTTTTTATCCTTTGTTTCAGAGTACGCATCTACTATATGATCTATATGATCCACTCTAAATCCATCAAAATTATAATCAGACTGAATTTTTTTCAAAAAATTCATAAAAAAATCTATGACTTTTTCGTTGTATTCGCCATTTTCAAGATAAACAAAATAAAATGGGGTTTGACAATCAAGATTTGCAAATGCTGTAACGTCTTTTCCTTCGTAATCATAATGTTTAAATAATGGGAAACCAGCGCCATTATTCATTTTATTAAATACAGGAACTCCGCTTGAACACCATGCGCCTCCGGGAGCAGGCCAAAAACCTAATTTTATCAATTCGCCGATAATCTGACCCTGATTATTAATATTTTCTTCTGATATATTTTCATTTTCAGTTTTATTAACCAGATTATTAATTATTTTTTTGACTTTCTTGTGTAAAATTTCCTGATTTTGCTTGCTTAACATTTCATTTGAATAATATTTACTCTTATCATCAAGTTCTTCTTCAAATTTATCTGCTAAATACTGTAAATGATCCGGTATAGATTCATATTTTCCGTTTAATTGCTTTGAAATAAGCTCTTTTATATAATCCACGTCTCCCCAGTGATGATTTTGTTTTAAATTTTCGGCTATTTGATTCAAATCTTCGCAAAGCTTATTAATCAGCTCTTTAATATCAAACCATCTTGCTATATGCGGATTTGCAAGCACAATTTTTGAAAATCTGCCTGTTTGCGGCAAAACATCGTACATGGTCGGATGTCCGGCTAACTGAGCTAAAGCAAGGAATAATTTAACCTGTTCTTTAGCATCCAGTCCCAGTTTATTTTTTATCAGGCTATCTTCCAGATTTGGGCTTACTTCGCTGCTTGTCGGCAGATATGCGCATCCAAAATCCCTGGGATGAAAAGGAATTAAATAAACAGTCGTTCCTAAAATACTTTTTTCAATGTTACCTGCCGGTAATATAAGCAATTGTTTAAGCCAATCAATAAATTTTCCGGGTTCTTTTGAATTATTGCCGTTTCCAAGCCCTGCAAGGTTTATAAGTTTTATATTATGCTGTTCTGTTTTAACCCAGCTTGAGCTGGAAAAACCAGCGCGTTTTACAGGACTTGTTTCTTTAAAAGTAAATTTTTCTTTATTGTATATATTATTAAATTTTAATTTTTCTTCCAGTCCAATTATTGTTTCTGCTTCTGAAAGTTCTTCCAGAGCTTTAATATGAGGATACGGAAGGTAACCATATTTTTTTACCTGATTTATAATAAAATCTTTCCTGTTTTTTTCAATATTTTCGACATTATAAACGGATTTTAATTTTTTAAATAAAGCTGTTAAATTATCAGAGCTGATTTTTGGAGCTTTTGTAGTTGTGCGCATTTATATTTTCCTCCTTTTTTTTTATTATATTGTTGAGTATATCATGAATAATTTATTGATACATGTTTGTTGCGCTCCCTGTTCGTCTTATGTTTTTGAAAAACTTATTAATGACGGCTTTAAACTTACGGGGTTTTTTTATAATCCTAATATTTATCCTGTTGAAGAATATGAAAAAAGACTGAAAGAACTGATAAATTTTGCAAATATAAAAAAATACAAATTAATTATTAAAGAAGATGCTCAGGAAAAATGGTTTGAAGCAGTAAAGAATTTTGAACAGGAAAAAGAAGGCGGATTAAGATGTGAAATTTGCTTTAGGCTAAGACTTGAAAAAACAGTATTATATGCTCGAGAGAATAATTTTGACGGTTTTACAACGGTTTTAAGCGTTAGTCCTTACAAAAATGCAAAATTAATCAACCAAATAGGCAAAGAACTTGAAAAAAAATATGACATTTATTTTTTAGAAGCTGATTTTAAGAAAGATAACGGGTTTAAAAGAAGTCTGGAAATTTCAAAAGAATATGGCTTATATAGGCAAAATTATTGTGGTTGTAAATTTAGCATCAAAAATTAAAATATAAAGTGTTAAATTTACATTTATTTACAAAATTGGTGATTTTAAGCATTTTAAAATATTTTTATGTATTAATTAGAGATTAATAAAATTAAATTTTTGGCATTTGAATACAAGGAGAAAATAAAATGAGAGTGTTGCCTCAAGAATTAATGTGGAAAGCAAGAAGCGGAAAAGATTATATAGATCATTTAAAACAAATAGGCTCAGAATTTGCTATAGGACAAATTTTAAATCTTATAGGAACATCAGGGAAGAAGAATTTAATAACTTTAACAAAATTATTTGAGAAAATAGCCGGATCAGAAGGCTCAACAAGACATGCGATGAGAATGAGATGGCTGTTTGAGACAGATCATCCGCATTTAGCCTGGTGGCAAAAAATAATAAACGATTTAGATCCAAATTGCAGAAATAAATTTATACTTAATTTCTTTGTTCATGGATACTATGGCGATAATCAAAGAAAACGCGCTAAATTTCATGAAAAAAACGGGTTTTATCCGCCAACAGTACTACTTTCGAGTATAACTCAAAAATGTAATTTTAATTGCGCAGGCTGTTGGGCGCATAATTATGAAACTAAGGAAGACCTCTCTATTGAGACTTGGAAAAGAGTATTTGACGAAGCAAGAAACGAAATGGGCGTGCATATAATGCCTATAGTAGGCGGAGAACCTTTTATTCGTCCTGATTTTCTTGATCTTGCAGAGCAATATCCTGATTGTATATTTTTGGTATTTACTAATGGCTCTTTACTTACTGATAAAGTAATTGAAAGAATCAAAAAAATGGGAAATATTGCTCCAATGTTTAGTTTAGCAGGATTGGAAGAATCAACTGACAAGATAAGAGGAAAAGGCGCTTTTCACACAGTAATGGAAAAAATGGATAAGCTAAAAAAAGCAGGTGTTTTCTTTGGAGTAAGTCTTACTGCAACAAGAGAAAATACTAATGAAGTCATATCTGATGATTATATGAAAATGCTTTCTGACAAAGGGTCTTTGTGGACTTGGGTATTTCATTATGTGCCGGTAGGCGAAAATCCTAATCCTGCTCTGATACCTTCAGCACAGCAAAGAGAAAT
>JAZDPZ010000049.1:0-8716 GCA_043797105.1 bacterium
TAAAAAAATAATTTAATACAAAAAATTTACTTTTTACTTATATAATATTTATAAAATTTAATTTATTTTTGTTAATAAAATGACATGAAAAAAAATTATTTAGTAATCAGCATATTCTAATTTAGAGTATATTAGAGTTAAAATAGATATGAAAAAAATTTAGTTTATATTGGAAGGGGTATTATGTCGACAACAACACAAGAAGGAATAATAGGATTAATAACGCAGGTTATAGGACCTATAGTGGATGTAGAATTTCCAAACGGAGAGCTTCCAGAAATTTATGATGCTCTAATTATAGAAGATGTTTCTCCCAACGGAAAAATTTTTCATTTAGTTACTGAAGTTCAGCAGCTTCTTGGTGAAAATAGGGTTAGATCAGTTGCTATGTCAAGTACTGATGGTCTGACAAGAGGAATGAAAGTAATAAATACTAAAGAACCTATTAAAGTTCCTGTTGGTTCAGCTACTCTCGGCAGAATATTAAATGTTGTCGGGGAACCTGTTGATGAAGGTCCTCCGGTAAAAGCAGATGTTTATTTGCCTATTCATAGAGCATCACCTACTTTAACAGATCAAAATACCAATATAGAAATTTTTGAAACAGGCATTAAAGTTATTGATCTTTTGGAACCATATTCAAAAGGAGGCAAAGTAGGACTTTTTGGCGGAGCCGGTGTTGGTAAAACAGTTATAATTATGGAATTAATTCATAATATTGCTTTGGAACACGGCGGAGTTTCCGTATTTGGCGGTATCGGCGAAAGAACCAGAGAGGGTAATGATCTTTGGAATGAAATGAAAGAATCCAATGTTATTGATAAAGTAGCTCTTATTTATGGTCAAATGAATGAACCGCCCGGCGCAAGAATGAGAGTAGGATTATCAGCGCTTACAATTGCTGAATATTTTAGAGATTATTCAAAACAGGATGTTCTCTTGTTTATTGATAATATTTTTAGGTTTGTCCAGGCTGGTTCTGAAGTTTCAGCTCTTCTCGGTCGTATGCCAAGCGCTGTAGGTTATCAACCGACTTTAGCCTCTGAAATGGGAGAATTGCAGGAAAGAATTACAAGCACAACAGAAGGATCAATTACATCTGTTCAAGCTATTTATGTTCCGGCGGATGATTTAACTGATCCTGCCCCGGCTACTACTTTTGCTCATTTGGATGCTTCTACTGTTCTTTCCAGACAAATTTCAGAATTAGGCATTTATCCTGCCGTAGATCCTCTTGCAAGTACCAGTAGCGTATTAGATCCCAGAATTATTGGTGAAGAGCATTATAATACTGCGAGAGATGTACAGCAGGTTTTGCAAAAATATAAGGATTTACAGGATATTATTGCTATTTTAGGTATGGATGAGCTTTCAGAAGAAGATAAAATCATTGTAGAAAGAGCAAGAAAACTGCAAAAATTCTTGAGTCAACCATTTTTTGTAGCTGAAATATTTACGGGAACTCAGGGAAAATATGTTAAACTTGCTGATACAATTAAAGGATTTAGAGAAATCCTGGATGGCAAATGTGATAATTTGCCTGAGCAGGCTTTTTATATGGTAGGAACCATTGAAGAAGTTAAAGAAAAAGCTAAAAATATGTTAAAATCAGTTTAAATAAAATAATAAGTTAATTTTAATTATGTCAAAAAAAATGAATTTAAAAATAATTACTCCTGAAAAAGTCCTTGTGGATGAACAAGTAGACGCTGTATTTTCAAAAGCCATAGATGGTGAATTTGGTATTTTATCCGAACACATACCATTTATGACGGTTTTAGATATAGGAGTCACAAGATATTTAAAAGATAATAATTATGAATTTGTTTCAATTGTTGGCGGAACTTTTCAAGTAAGCGACAATAATGTTATTATTCTTTCTGATGCGGCAGAATTTGGAGAAGAAATAGACCTTACCAGAGCAAAAGCGGCAAAAGAAAGAGCAGAAGCGCGTCTTAGAGCTGCTCCAAGAGATTTGGATATTCATAGGGCAGAGATAGCTCTTTCCAGGGCGATTGCCAGAATCCAAGCCGCCACCAAAAATAAACCCGGTTTTTAAAATTATTATTTTTATGAAAATCTTTATTGCTCATCTTTATCCTGAACTTTTAAATATTTATGGCGACAAAGGCAATGTTTCAGCTTTTGTTAAGCGATGTTTATGGCGAAATATTGAAGCAGAAATCCATGAAATAAACCCGGGAGATAAAATTAATCCTGATTTATACGATTTTTATTTTATTGGCGGTGGACAAGATCAGCAGCAAATAATGGTTGCGGATGAGCTTCAAAATCAAAAGCAGGTTTTAAAAGAAGCTGTAGAAAATAATGCTGTTTTTCTTGCTATATGCGGAGGCTATCAGCTTTTAGGACATTATTACAAAACATCCAAAGGAGATGAAATACCTGGTATTAGTGTTTTAGATGCTTACACAATTGCAGGAAACACAAGATATATCGGAAACGTAACTGTTAAAACAAATTTTTTAAAAAATAATAAGCAAAATTTAGATACACTTGTAGGGTTTGAAAATCATAGCGGACTTACATATTTACAAGGAAATACAAAGCCTCTTGGAGATGTAAAAATCGGAAAAGGCAATAATGGCAAGGATAAAACAGAAGGAGCTATTTATAAAAACGTTTTTGGCACTTATTTACATGGTTCTTTGCTGCCTAAAAATCCGCATTTTACTGATTATTTAATTACTCTTGCCTTAAAAAGGCGGCATGGGGATGTTCAGTTAGTTGCGTTAAATGATGAATTTGAGCTTCTTGCGCATAAAAAGGCTATTTTAAAGAATTATTAGAAGCCTAAGGCATATTCTTAGGCTTCTAATAAAAAATTTATTAATTAAACTTATGCCACTAAGTCCAGTATCTTTCTGGTTTCCTTAGCATCTTTTTCAATTTCTTTAGGATTTACTTGTATATTACTGCTTGGAATTATTTGTTTTATAAAACTTTGTATTCTTGCCGCAAAGAAAGCAGGAAGCCTTGAAATTGTTATACCGTCAATCAAGTTGGGTCTAAAAACAGATTCATATTCTTCAGCTATCTTTTGCATAACTGCTTCCCTTTCTTCACCTTCTGATACAGCAATTCTTACACTAGGATCTAATTGTCGATAACTGCCAAAAGTTAAATTTTTATTATTGCCAAAATTATATGATTTAACAGTAAACATTTTACTGCCTCCTCGATTAAAAGTCTTTTATAAGACTTTTTTCAATCTGCATCAATTTTTTTCTCATAATCGGTCCTTTTTTTTAAATTAGGACCTCTCTTCTTAAATAGTGTTCTAAATACACTTTATCTTCTTATCCTTAGTATTTACTAAAATTTATTGTTTGTCAACCCTTTTGAAATAAAGATGCTAAAATAAAGATGTAATAAAATTTATCAAACTATACTCAACTAAAATCAGGTTTTGATTTTTAAATTTGTATATAATAAACAAATGATCTATTCCCAAAAACATTCCTGTCTTAAATTTAATTTGGGACTTGTATATAAATGAATAATTCAAAAGACATTCCTCAAAAATTATGTGTTATAGCAAGCAGTTTTGATAGAATCAAGGAGAATCAGACTTTTTTCAATATTTTGAATACTCAAAATATTGAATTATCAATGTTAGTTCCTTTTAAACTTAAAAAATATTTAAACTTTAAAAAAGTATATATTATTGAAGAACTAACAAAAAATATACCTTATTATTTGGAATATAATTTTAGCAACAAACAAGAATATTCATCTTATCTTATTTATAAGGCTTTAGATTATATTTGCTCTGATAAAAGTTATGGTAGTGCAGTATTTTTGTCAAATATAACTGATGCAGCTATAGCTATTCAAGCTAAAAAAGCGCTTGGAAAGTTTGAAAAAACCAACTTAGTCATTAACTTGAATATAAAACAAAATAAAGAAGAACTTGATTTTAAAACAAAACAAAAACAAGCTTTTTATAAAGAATTTGCTGTACAAAATGCTGATATATTAATATCAAAAGATATTGATATATTAAAATTATTTAATATTAATAATAAAGCTTTTATTAAATATGCTAATTTAGGGTTAGTTCCAAAAGTTTCTGTAATAATTCCCTTTTATAATTCAGGAAAATATATTAATGAGACACTTTTTTCAATAGAACAAAATAATTATCCGAACTTGGAGATTATCATTATTAATGACGGATCCACTGATTTTGATTCTTTAAACTCTTTAAAAAAGCTTGAAAAACTTAATAAATATAAAATTTTACATAAATCTAACAATGGAGTAAGCTCGGCAAGAAATTTGGGTATTTCACAAGCAACAGGAGATTATGCGCTTTGTTTGGATTCAGACGATATTATTTCCTCTGACTACATTGAAAAAGGAATAAATTGTTTGCTTAATAATTCTTCAGCTTTTTATGTTACGACTTATTGTAATAATTTAACTGAAAATGGAGAATATTTAATATATTCCGGTCCAACATATCCGAATTTTCCTTCAATAGCTGCTATTGAAGGTTCTATTTGTACTAGTATTTTTGTAAAATCAATATTTAATAAAATAAAATATGATGAAACCATAAAAAGATATGAAGATTGGGAATTTTATATTAATTTAAGCAAAAATAATTATATTGGCATGGTTATCCCTGAATTTCTTTTTTCGTACAGAAGAAGACCAGATAGCCTATTAAATACGATTGAAACAGAAGAAGCTCAAAATACAAAAAAATATATTAGCAAAAAACATAAAAAATTTTACGATAAGCTTAATATAAATATAGAAAAATCAACTATGCAGGCTTTTAACATAACTGAAATTCTTAATAATACTGTGATTAAAGAAAAAATAACAAAATTTATCAAGCAAAATCAGGAAGAAAGAATTTGTTTTTATGGAGCCGGTCAACTAGCAAAGGATTTTTTGGAACTATATGACCTGTCAAAACTTAATATAGCAGGATTTATTGATAGCAGCCCTGCTAAAATAGGAAAAACAATAGAAAATTATATGATTTTTTCCATAGAAGATATTGAAAAACTTTATCCCACCTTAATTGTCCTTACTGTAGCTCAGAAACAATATATAATTCCTTATATTGAAGACATAAAAAACAAGAAAGGACTTAAATTTAGATTAATTTATGATTTATTTTCTTAAATATTGCCGCAAATTTGAGCTGTCATCGCAAGGCTACGGAGTAGCCATGAGTATCTATCTGAATTTCGCCTGATTTTGTTTGTGTTGCTCATACAAAATCAATTCTTTTGCTTCTGTTAAATAACTTAAGAGTTGTTTTACTGTTGCCGGTTTTAGCTGTTTTTCTGTTATTAGCCAGTTATTAGCTAAGTATTCGAGTTTTTGCATCATTAATAATGCTTCTTCAATATCCGGCAAAGATGGTTGATCTGATACACCTAAAATATAAGTATGGACTTTTCCTGTTTCACTAATTATTTCATCAATAAAACAGTTATTTTCAACAAAATAATTATCTTGAAATTGTTTTATTGTATTTATATTGTACAAAAACTCTTCAATTAAAGCACAGGCTGAACTTAAAGGATTTTTAGCAGGAATTTTGGCGTTTTTAATTCTATAAGGACCTGATGATAACAATTCCGCCTTTTCATTATCCAGGTGTGCCATAGCAAAAATCGTATTTCCCAGTAAACCTAAATTTCTGACAGTATAAATTTGCTCAAGTAAATCAAAGTCTCCAAGCTGTCTTACTGCAATTCCTGGATATACCAGAGCTTTATTTTTGACTGTTTTTAGAAAATAATCAAGATTTTCTGAAAGTTGAGTTGCATTAGGAGAATAAATCATTGGATTTAAAATATTAACCCAGCCTTTTTCAATCCAAGTTTCCCAATCCTGCTGGATTGTGCTTATTCTTTTTTGTTTATCTCCGCCAAATACAGCGGCAGAAATTTGTATATCAGGTTTTATCTTGCGTAATCTGGTTGATACATCATTTACAAACTTTGAAACCTGTTCTGTTTTCCAGATGTTCCATAATTTAAACGTAGCTTCATCAAGTTTATCAAGACTGCAACCTGTATCTTTTTCAAATTTTTGTCTGCTTTCAACATCAAATCCCATTTGATTTACTGAATTTTGGAAAGGATAACGAATATAATCAAGTTGAATCCCATCTATTTGATAATTTTCCACTATTTCTTCCAGTAAAGAAATAATAAATTCTCTGGCTTTTCCATTTGCAGGATCAAGCCAATATTCATGCTGATTTATAGGAATAAAATTGCCTTCTGAACCAAGAAGAGCAAGATCATAGTTTTTTGATAAAATAGGTCCCGCATAATCATTAGCCTTCTGGATAATGGGATTATGTCTTGTATTGCCTACCGCAAATATCCATGCCCAAGCATGTATTTCTATTTTTCTTTTGTGAGCTTCCTTAATTGCCCAATATAACGGATCCCACCCTTTTGTAAGGGGATTTTGCTCTGTAATTTTACTTGGATATATAACATATCCGGCATTTACTGTTTCAATATATACTGAATTTATGCCTGTTTTCTGAATTTTATCGAATAAATTCTCCATTTCTTCCGGAGTTTTTATAGATACAATTGTTCCTCTATCAAGCCAAATGCTTCTACCTTCTGCAATACTGGAAGGTTTAGCTTTAGCATAAGCTTTTATTATGTTATTTTTTGCGTTTTTTAGCTCATCCAGAGCTTTTTCATATTCATTATCATTATAATAATATTTAGACAGGTTTTCATGAATTTTAGAATTATAAATATACTCCTGTATATCTGCAAGAGAAGAACCTGAATTTGACTGCACTATAACATCCAGAGTTTCCTGTATATTTTTTCGAAATTTTTCTATCTCATTTAAACGATCCTGAAATTTATCAATATCCAAGCTTGTAGGAAAAGATTGTTTTTTAGGAGTTGTCTCAGGAATCAACAAATTAATAAGTGTTTTCATTGTAAATATATTGAATTCAGAATTGCCTTGATTTCCCCATCTCCAATTAATATAACTGCCTTTGTCAGAAATTGTCACGGCAGGAAGATTTTCCTCAATGTTTTCCCATACGGCAAGCGGTTTAGCAGAAGAAGTAAGCCTTATTGTTGCTATGTTTACAGGCAGAGGAAATTTATTTTCAGGAGTTTTTTCTTCTCCAAGCCAGGTTATATAAGTTTTAGATGAATTCTCCCCTAATTGATCCAGTTGCACATTGACTATTTCAGCTAATTTTTCAGAAATTTGACTTATATAAACGCCCGGAAAAATTACAATAATTTTCCCCCCGTTTTTAGTATAATCCTCCAGTTTAGTAAGACATTCCTGCGGTAAACCCAGAATTAAAGGCAAAATTATAATATTATAATTTTGGATATTATTATTTTTAAGCTCTTCTTCAGAAATAATGCTGTATTTTATATCAGCTTTGTTAAGTGTGAAAATTATTTCATTCCATAATTCATTATAATTATCAACTTGTTCTTTTAAATATATCTTTGAACTGGTATTACTATTAAGTATGGAAATTTGAGCATTTGCGCCCTGAACAAAGATTAAATTTATTATAAATAGACTTATTATAAATAAAATTTTATAAAAAAAATTTTTCATTTCATCTGAAATTTTATCAAAATCAACGCCTTTTGGAAAGAATAGTCAGCAAATAGTCTAATAAGCATTAATGTCCTTAACAGCGCCTTTTGATAATTAATATTCTATAGACTGCGTGAATTAATATTATTCTTCTTTATTTTTATTTTTTTCTTTTTCTTCTCTATATTTGTTAATATTTTCCATAAGTTGAATATTTCTATCATTATACTCTTTTATTTCAGCAATAATTTTTGTTTGTTTAATACAGCTCATTGTTTTAGATGCTTCTATTTTTAATTCATCAATTTTATTTAAATTTTTATTATATTCTTCATGTATTTTTCTTAAATATACATCTTTTGGTAATGAGGTTGTTGCTATTCCAATTATTTTATTAATTATTTTTTGTTCTGAATCATTATTAATTCTTTTTTTTAAATATTTTCTTTCTTTCATATATTCTTTAAAATTTTTCATTTCATCAGGAGGTAAATTCAACAAAATATCCCATATTTTTGATAAAGTATAATCATCAATAAAACTTATTGCCAGACTCATATAATTTTTAGCTTTTAATTTGTTTTTTCTTCTTACATTATCGCCTGTTGATTCAATTTCATCCAAACAATAATTGTGGTAATACATAATTTTTTCTCCTGTCTTGCAGCGCCTATATATTTATAAAAAAATTTTTTGAAAAATAATTGCTGTAATCACAAAATAAAAAATTCTTGCTTTTAACTCTAAAGTTTTTGGAAAAACTACCGATAAACATAATATAAAGAGTTAAGAGGTAAATTTATGCTAAATAAACGAACAATAGAATATCCTGCTTTTATATATCAAAAAAAAGGGGTTTTTATGGCGGATTGTACTTTATTTAATCTTGCTGCTTTGGGTAAAACCGAGATTGAAGCTGTTGAAAATCTGCAAAGATCCATGAATCACGTTCTACATGAATATGATATTTTAATAAAACCCATTTATAATACTATATAAAATTTTGGTCAAGCATAAAAACAAGACTTTGGGTAAGTAAGCTTAAAAAGCATAACAAACAATACCCTTAAGTCATTTTAAAGAGTTGAATTATAAATAAATTTAATATAAAATTTAT
>JAZDPZ010000050.1:0-78883 GCA_043797105.1 bacterium
TCAGCCAGATGTTTTTTGACGGTATTTTGATTAGCTCCAGTTTTTTCTATGGCTTCTGAAATTGTAATTCGTTCCTGATTTTCGATTATTTCCATAATCTTTGCGGATAGCTTGGGAAGCTCAGTCATATAGGTAATATCAAAGCCGATTTTGGTTTTAAGCCTAATTTTATGCTTTTGAAGGGTTCTTAAGAAGAACATAAGCCAGGGTTCATAATTAGCGTCCCCTTGCAAGGTTGACTGGGTTTCATGCAAGGCTCTATAATAGCCTTCCTTGTTATCTTCGACTATAGATTCTATCGAGCAATAAGGAGTGTAAATATAGCCTGTTTTTAAAAGAAGTAAGGCTGTTAAAGCTCTTGAAATCCTGCCGTTACCATCCTGAAACGGATGGATAGCAAGAAAATTAACCACAAAGATTCCAATGATAATCAAGGGGTGCAGAGCCTTATCTTCAACCACAGACCTTGTCCAATCGACTAACTCTTTCATCATTTGCGGAGTTTCAAAAGGTGTAGCGGTTTCAAAAACAATTCCCAATTGATTTCCTTTCGAATCATAGGCAGCAACACTGTTTGAAAGTTTTTTATACTCTCCTCTGTGCTTTTCATCTTTTATTGAATATTGCAAAAGTATTTTATGAAGCTGTTTTATGTAATTTTCATTAAATGGAATTACCTCCCAGTCTTCAAAGATTGTGTCCATAAGATTGGCATATCCGGCAATTTCTTCTTCATCTCTTGAAGCAAAGGATTTTCTGTTAATCTGTGACAATAGGGCTTCAACTTCTTTATCAGAAAGTTTATTTCCTTCAATTCTATTCGATGAACCTATGCTTTCTATTGTTGCGACTTTTTTTAAGGCTTTTAATCTTTCAGGAGATAATTTGCCAAGAGCTTTCCATGAGCCTTTAAATTCGTCTATTTCACTAATAATGAGCAGCATCTCTGGAGTTATTTTTATGTTATTAATATTAATCATAAACACTTTTTTTTATTTAATAATATCTAATTATACCTGATTTTATTTAATAAATCAAATTTCAGAGAAATAATTTTTGAGCCAAATAACTTCATCTTTTAACAGTGAATATCAGCAGGTTCTTGAATTACTGCAAGAAATCACTGTAGTAATTACGACATGAGTTGGGTAAGATTTAAATAACTTGAAAATCTCTCAATTTGCCTAAAGAGATTACGCTGGCTAAATCCTTTACCATATTTATTTATAAGGATTTTAGTAAGATTTTTTACAATTTCGTTGAAACAATATTTTGTTTAGATTGTTCTATAATACTTGTTATGCGTTCAAATAAGTTTGAATATTCTTATAAATCATTATTTTCCATAGATTTTATTTTAGCATAAATTTTCCTCTGATTTTTTTTGAAAACCCAAAATTATGTTAATAATTTCAGAATTTACATTTTGGCTTTTCAGAAACCATGCTGGTATAGAAATAAATTTAAGGCTGATAAAAACTTAGCAGGCATATATATAATCATAAAAAAGCTTTTATTCAGATTTTTACATAACCGTCAATTAATTTTTTGTCTGTGAAATCAGGGTTACTGCTTATTACAAGGTGGATTATACATGTCTATGAGGGTTCTCTCAAGTTCTAAATAATCTGCTTTTGAAGAATTAGGCATATAATGCACACTGATATATAGAAAACGTTTTGAACCGGCTTTTCTTACCATAGAATCTATTTTATTATGAGAAAAAGGGAAGCCTCTTTGGCTTATATCACCGGATGAGCCTATATAACAAAATTTTAAGCCTGAAATATCTGTATAAAAGATAATATAAACACCCTGTTCGGCTTTTGGCTTAAAGTCTGCAAGTTTAACGGGATCTGAAAATTTGTAACCTTCAATCATCTCAATAACCATAAAATACCCTCCTTATACTGGTAACTATGTTTTAAACTTTGATAATATAATATAACATAGCTTTTTGTAGCTATGCGTCTACAATTTGTAGCCTTTTAGCTACAATTTTATCTTTTAAAACTTGATATTTGGTTTAAGTTACTGCTGAAACTTTTAAATTTCACAAAGACTTCTCAACTAAATTATCAAATTTCTGATATAATTTAGCTGTAAATAACTTGCATAGGTAATAGAAAATATATGTGTGAGGATAAGTCAAAATCTAACGAGCTGGATAAAATTACAATTGCTGGATTGTTGCATGATATTGGTAAGGTTGTGGAGCGATCTTATAATGATGAAGACTTCAAGAATAAAAAAGATGAACGCTTCAAGGTACAACATACCTATTTTGGAATTGAATTTCTAAAAAATGAATTAAAATTAAATAATCAAGATTGGGAAGATATTTTACATCATATTAGATGCCATCATTCCTGTGATAATGCTAATATCGAGACTCCAAAGCGTAATTATATTTCAAATGCTGATAACCGTTCTTCTGCCCATGATAGGCGAAAGAAAAAAGATGAAATCTATTTTAATAATCAAACCGATCCTCCTAAAAGAACACCTTTAATGCCTGTATTTATAACCGACGAGAAGCTTGTTATAGAGAATTGCTATAATATTACAGCAATAAATCAAAAATATTCCTTTCCACAGGAAATCGATGGAAACATCCCAATACAGAATGAGCATTATTATCAAGAAATCAAAAGATCAATTGAGAATGTTTTAAAGGACTATAATATTGATAAAAATGTGATTTTTTTAGTCAATATACTTGAGAAGTATACATGTTTGGTTCCGTCAACAACACAAAAGGGCTATTATCCCGATATAAGCTTATACGATCACTCTAAAACAACAGCTGCTTTTGCTACAGCAAATTATTTATATACAACAACAAACAGAGGTCAAAAGGGTAGAGTAACTTACATACTCCTAAAATGCGATTTATCCGGCATCCAAGACTTTATATACACAATAAGTTCGGATGATGCCTTAAAAACACTAAGAGCCAGAAGTTTTTATATTGAATTTTTGTCAGAATATATAGCTGATGCCATATTAGCAAAATTTGAATTATCAAGAGCTAATCTTATGTCAACAGGAGGGGGCAGCTTTTTTATTTTGCTTCCTAATATTAATGATGTTCAGGAATATATAGATGACCTTGAAATAAAAATAAACGATTGGCTGTTTGAAAATTTTGGTAATATTCTATATATAGCTTTTGATTGTAAACCTGCTTCTCCTAACACTTTAAAATCACATATTATTAAATTTGAAAATAATGAATTAAAAGATAATAGAAAAAAGAGTATTAAAAAAATCTGGCTTGACTTAAGTAAAGAAATTAATAAAAAGAAAAACCAAAAATATAAATATAATCTGGCAAATTTATTTGAAAGTACTCTCAATGGCACGAAACAATGCAAAATATGCCGTAATTATTTTGATAAACTTGACAAAAACAACAAGTGCGATCTTTGCAGGAAGTTTATTGAATTTGGCGGGGAACTGTTTAAAGGCAATAAATATCTAAAAATTATTAAAAATGAAGTAAAATTGATAAAGGATGTTGAAAATGAAGATGAAACCCTTACTTTGCCATTGCCGGAAATTTCTCTGGATAATAAAGAATATTTTATTTATGATGGACAATCTGAATTTCAGGATAAAGATTTTGACAAAATACCAATAAGATTAAATACTTACTACCAAAAAAAGCCTAATTCCACTGAGGCAATGGAATTTAAAGAAATTGCAAAACAGGCTGAGGGAACTAAAAAGCTTGCTGTTCTTCGGATGGATGTAGATAATCTTGGAGAAATTTTTACTTCTGATGATAAATATTTACAAGATTACTTTGCCGGATTTACAAGATTCCACGTTATAAGCAGAACTATTAATGACTTTTTTAAACGTTATGTACAGGGAATTTGTTCAGGGCAATTATATGAAGAAAATAAAGATTTATCTCAATTTTCTGTTTTAAGAAAAAATAATGAAATATTAAAAAGAAATTTAACCGTTATATATTCTGGTGGTGATGATCTTTTACTTGTTGGAGCCTGGAATGAGGTCGTGGAAGTCGCTTTTGATATTCAAGAAGCATTCAAAAAATATACATGTGGAACTTTAACCTTGTCAGGAGCAATTACTCTTCATGATCCGACTTATCCTGTTAATCTTATGGCGACAAGTTCTTTAAAAGCATTGAATCATGCTAAATCTAAACCTGATAAAAATCATATAGTCTTATTTGGAGAACAACAAGGAGTAGGAAAAGGCAAGCCTTATTATATGGCATTTGATTGGAGTCAGGCAGACGAAATAAAAACACAGGTAAAACAACTGTCTGAACTTGATTTATCCAGAAACTTTATTAGGAGTGTTTATTTTCATATAAAAAATCACCTTCACAAGGATGATAACAGTTTTAACGAAAATAAATTAGAACTCATTCCTTTGGTCTATTTACTTGGCAGGCATGGGGAAAAGATTTGTAAAGCCTTTAAAGATGCTAATGAAAAAATTGAAAATTGGAATAAATTGAAAAAAAATCTATTTGAAGGAAAACAAGAGAAATATAAAATTTTAGAAGCTGTTTTTGCGTGGTTATTGCTTCTGACAAGAGAATCAAATGAAACTAAAGAGGATAAGACCAATGATGAAACTGAGTGATTTAAAAGATAACTCGAAATTGGTTGAGTTAGCTGATTCTAACGATAAAATCATAAAAAATAAAGGTATCAAAGCTAACCAGTTAAGAAATATTCTGGAATTTCTAATAAAAATAAAACTTGAATACAAAACAGACTTGATTAACCAAAATCAAAAAGATGCGGAAAATAAACTTAAACAAAAACTTCAATTATTAAGAATTAGGCTTGCCTATGCAAAAGGAAAAAAGTCTGAAATGCAATTTGTAAAAGACTTAATAGAACCATTAATAAATGATGTAGACACTTATGAAGATTTTGAAAAATTATATAAATTTTTTGAAGGAATTATTTCTTACCATAAATATTATGGAGGCGGTAAATAATGACAACTAATTTCAAGGCAAAAATAATTATAAAAGGCACAATTAAACTTTTAACAGGGCTTCATATAGGAGGAGGCGACAAAGATTCAGGAATAGGCGAAATTGATTATGTTATAAAAGACCCAAAAACCGGACAGCCAATTATTCCTGGAAGTTCAATAAAAGGAAAAATAAGATCATCTTTGGAATTATTAGTAATAAATGATATGAAAGACGGCAAAGTTCACGCTTGTAATATTAATGACTGTCAAATATGCAGATTATTAGGCACATCAGCAGAAAAAGCAAAAAATAGGACCCGCTTGATTGTCAGAGACGCAAAATTAAATAATGCTGCTATTGTCAAAGAATGGGAAACAAACCTGCTGTACACAGAAATTAAAACTGAAAATAATATAAACAGGCTTACGGCAAAAGCAGAACCAAGATGCATAGAAAGAGTACCGGCAGGTGCAGAGTTTGATCTGGAAATGGTTTATACCTATGATTATTCTGATGAAAAAAATTTAAAAGAAGATTTCAAAAATATAAAGGCGGCTTTAGATTATATTCAAGATGATTATCTTGGTGGAAACGGTTCAAGAGGTTACGGAAGAGTTAAATTTTCGTTTAAAGAACCTGAAATAAGATGTAAAGCATACTATACAGGCAAAGAAGAAGACAAAATAACTTGCATTAATAAAGAAACAAGAGAATATATTGAGGGTTTACTACCTAAAGAGAAAGCTAATGTCTGAAAAACTGATAAAATTATGTTTTAATACTCCATTGCATATAGGGCTTGAACATGCAGGAATCGGCTATGAAGAAACAGCTTATTCTATTCATTCGGATCAGTTTTTTTCGGCTATATGCAATGCTTTTCTTGATTTGTACGGGGAAAATGAGCTTGAAAAATTTTTAAAAAATATAGAAGATAATAATTTTAAGGCTACAGACCTTTTTCCTTTTGTAAAAGATAAATATTATGTTCCGACTCCTTTATATCCGCCACATAAAGAAACTCAAGAACAACAAAAAAAGAAAAAATTTACCAGAAAAAACAGACCTTTATTTATTTGTGTGGATGATTTTGAAAATTATCTTGCAGGACAACATAATGAGCTTATTGAAAATGAAGAACTTAAAAACAACATAGAAAAAGAAATTATTATACAGAATATCCCTCATGTTGCTATAAAAGATGTTAGCGAAAAAAATAAAGAAGATGAAAACTATTCGCAGGGAGAATTTTATCATTATGCCACTGTTACTTTCCCTGAAAATAGTGGGTTATGGTGTTTAATTAATACAAATGACGATATTTTTATCAGGATAAAAGCCTGCATAAAGTATTTAGGCGATGAAGGAATAGGAGGTAAAAGAAGTTGGGGATATGGACAATTTATATCTGATTTTGACTGTAAGGATGAGCCTTTGAAAAAACTTTATTCTGAAGATAAAGAGGTTTATTATCTTTTATCAACTTTAATTCCAGAAGATGCAGCAAAATATGATTTTAATAATACTTACTACGAGCTTATTCCAAGGAGAGGCTGGTTATATGATAACAGAGTTCCTACGGGAGAGCCTAAAAAAACTATTTATGCCTTTGCTTCAGGTAGTGTTTTTGAGGAAGAAATAAAAGGTAAAGCTCTTGTAAATATTCATCCTGACGATGAAAAAAAATGCTATAGGCTTGGACAAGAGTATTTCATAAAAATTAAGGTATCTAGACAATGACCGGCATAAAAAAAGTAAAAATAACCTGTAAAACCATTTCACCTGTTCATATTGGCTCAGGAGAGTCTTTAAGCAGGTTTGAATATTATATAAATAATGACAGCTATGTTTATATAATAGATCAAAATGAATTTATAAGCTTTCTAAAAAATAGCAAAAATATTATGGAAAATAATAAAAACAAAAAATTAACACTGCAAGACCTTGCAAAAACAGATTATATGGAAGAATATCAAAATTATGTCAATGAAGGCAAGTCCGAAAGTTCCCTAAATGGCTTTCTTGATTCCATAGATAAAGATATAGCCAATCAAATAATAAATAAAATTAAATCAGCTAATAAAAAGGTTAAACTTGATTTTAATCCTGAAAACAATAAAAGAGAAATAAATCTTTTTGCAAGAAGCGCAGGCATGCCGTATATTCCAGGCTCTTCTATCAAAGGAGCTATTTGGACAGCTATTTTGTATAAATATTTAAATGATGAAAGTAATCAGGATTTAAAAAATTCAATAAAAACAGAGAAAAACGGAGAAATTCTAAAACCTATCATCGACCAGTTACAGGAAAAGTTTGGAAGATATTTTATGGTAAGTGATGCTTTTTTTGATAATAACACTGTAATTACAAAAACTAATGAAAAACCTGAAGTTTGGATTGAATCTATAAAAAACAATGAACAGTTCACTTTTGAGCTTGTATTTAAAGAAAAATTATTTAATAAATTACAAACTGAAAATACAAAATATTTTTGGATTAAAATTCATGAAAACTATATAAAAATAGATCCTCCTTTTACAAGCGTAAAAGATATAACTGATTCTCTGAAATCTTTTTATAATGATGCTGTCTGGAATTATGAACTTGAGAATTTAAATAAAGAAGATAAACTTAGAAGTTTTTATGAGGAGAACAATAAACCGGAAAATACTTTAATTAGGGTTGGAGCAGGATCAAGCTCAATTGCTGTATCATTATATTTATTATTTAAAGATGATAAAGAAATTCAAAATATATTAAAAAATAAAATAAGAAATGGAAAGGAGCCAAAAACAAAAACAGAAAGATTTCCCATTCTAAGAGAATATACCGAAGATAAAAATGGTAAAATTCCTTATGGCTGGGTAGAGTTGATTCAATGCTTGGCGTAAAAATATTTGAGTTAAAATCTGAAGAACCGCAATTTCAAAACCTGTTTAACACTGGTTCAGCTATGCAGGCTGTGTTTTTGAAGCAAGTTCACGACAAAAACCCTTTATTATTTGAAAAATTACATTCTGAATCAAAGTTAAGACCTTATACTGTTTCAGTTCCATTCAGGATTAAAGACAAAATTTGCTGGAAAATAACTTCATTAAATGAACAAGTGTCAGAATTTTTGGAAAATTGTTTGTTTGAACACATTTTTTTAGAGAAAGAAAATATAAAATTTACTCCTTTGCTTGTGAAATCAGAATTTATAAGCTACAAAGATTTTTATGGAAAGTTTTTTTTAGATAAAAGCACATTTAAAAAGCATATTAGCTTATATTTTATTTCTCCTACCTCATTTAAAAGCCTGGAATCAAAGTTTTATGTTCCTTTTCCCTTACCAAGACTAATTTTTCAAAGTTTAATTAATAAATGGTCATCTTTTGCAAGTTTTGTTGATGTGAATGACGCAACAATAGTCGATTACATAGAAAAACATATTGCAATAACGAATTATAGCCTTGATACCTATAAATTTTTGATAGATAAAGGATTTATTACCGGTTTTAAGGGAAAATGCTCAATTCATATAAAAAGTTCTGATTATTTTGCTAAATTAGTTAATATGCTTATTTTTTACGGATATTTTTCAGGTATTGGCATTAAAACAGCGATGGGAATGGGACAGATAACTTTAGACAAAGTTAATAACTTTTTATTTTCTACTAATAGTATATTTGAAGAAATTGGATTATAATTTAGATATAATTTGAACCTTGAAAATTAAATATTTCTCCATGCAAAATTATTAAAAAGTTTTTGGTTTAATTATTAGAAGCTTTGATATATAAGGATTAAGCGGTATTATTTTTACGAAAATCATTATAAAATTTTAAATATTTTAGGATTATTTTCTGTAAAAAATTAAAATCTAAAGCTTCAAAAAAACACTGAAATTTTTTTATAGTCAATATTTCAACAAAAATACGGCTTTAAATAAGAATAATCCCCTTTAGGGGACTGAAACTCTATTGAATAATTACGGTAGGCTGAGATCATTTTTTCTTTAAATAAGAATAATCCCCTTTAGGGGACTGAAACACAAAAATTGCTCATTTGTATATACAAATTTGCAAATCTTTAAATAAGAATAATCCCCTTTAGGGGACTGAAACCAAAATGTGCAATTTTATATATCTGAAAACTTGACAGCTTTAAATAAGAATAATCCCCTTTAGGGGACTGAAACTCAACTTGTAATTTATATAAGTCAAAAAAAAACCTTCTTTATATAAGAATAATCCCCTTTAGGGGACTGAAACAATGGTAATGTGCAGGGATTCACCAAAACTAATAAACTTTAAATAAGAATAATCCCCTTTAGGGGACTGAAATTTATATGACAATGATGAGACGGGTAAGAGGATGGGTCTTTAAATAAGAATAATCCCCTTTAGGGGACTGAAATATGGTAATTTTTGGATGTGGTTTACTCTCGAAAACTCTATTTTCTACTCTATAGCTTTATGTATATTATCAAAGTTTTATAATTTAACTTTAAAAACAATAATATATCTCATAATTATAATAACTATTTATATAATTGCTTTTTTATATTTTTGGCTAGTAAATTCTAAAGAAAATACTTTAGAAGAAGTTAAAGAAATAGTTAATAATCAAGAATGGAAAAATGAAGTTAAAAGTAATTTTAAAAGTTTTATAAAAGAAAATTAAATCAAATGCTCATTTATAGTTTTTAAAATTTTAAATTCATCATCTTTATAGAGCTTTAAATAAGCCCTCACCGGCATCCTAACCTTTCTACCACGACCAGCATCACCACCAAACTGATGAATAGCAGCATAAACCTTATTTGTGCCGACAATAGAGGAATTGTCATCGTATTTACTGGTGATTGAAGCTGCGAGTTCACCCCGCATCTGAAGAATTTTGCCCGGCCAATAGCCTTTTTTAGTCCGCTGCTTGATTGTGGAAGGTGCAAGTGGAGTCCATTTTTCCGGTCTGCCCTCTTTCTCAAAGTTTTCCTCGACGGAATCTATCATAATTCCGGCAATATTTTTCATAAGAGGTCTGAGATTTTCAGTTTTTGCAGCCAGTTTTTTGAGTAAAGCCTTAATTTCTCTGTCATCAATCTTTATTTCTATTGGTTCCGGCATGGAATAATTCCTTTATTGGATAATTAGCGATTAAAAGCTCCTTGAACATCTTGTTTTTACGATCTTTGTTGTTGATTCCATTGAGCCTTTCAACTGCAATCATTTCGTATCCTTTATAAAGCTCCCTGACTTTCTCGGAATCATCATAAGACAAGAGAAATCTGCCCTTAATATTTTTCAGGCAGTCTTTAAGTCTTTCATGATCAAAGTCTTTGGTTGAAGTAGTCTCATAACCGCAGCCGAAAGTATAAGGCGGATCGCAGTAAAAGAAAGCTCCTTCAACATCATATTGCTGGATAAGTTTTTCAAAATCTCTGTTTTCAACCAGCACTTTATCCAGTCTTTTATGAATGGCATCGATTTTAAGGGAAATATTTCCCTGACTTTTACTTGCACCGCCTGAAGATTTTTTTACACTTCCGAAAGTCTCTCCCCTACCTCCAAATGAACGTGTTATCAGGAATAAAAATCTTGCAGCTTTTTGAATATCGGTTATTCCGTCAGTATTCATAAACTGCATAAACATTTCCCTGCTGCCAAGAAGATATTTCAGTTCATCCTTTAAAGCTTCCGGATGGTATTTCACTATTCTAAAAAGGTTTACAAGTCTGCCGTCAAGATCGTTATAAATCTCAAGATCAGCCCATCTGTCTTTATAAAACAAGACCCAGTCTGCGCCTCCGAAAGGTTCTATATAAGACTGGATATTTGAGGGAACAAGCGGTTCTATTGTTTTTCTGAGAAGCCGTTTACCTCCTACCCAGTTTAATAAAGATTTTTTATCTATTGTCATTATTCTGCCTCCAGTCTTTTACTTTGCCGGGATTATAGCTCCAGCCAACGTCAGGTGCAATTTTATGTCCTGTTAAAGGGTCTGTATAAACTGTAATGGGTTTTAATTCTCCTGTTTTCTTGGAAACAAGCCTTAATTCTTCTGATAATTGACCCTCAGATTTGTCAATTCCCAAATTTCTGTCTTTAAGATTGTTATCTGATAAAGCTCGAACTCTGCATCTGCAACCCCATCCATTTGGCGGATAGAATGAATCCCAGAAGGGATCATTATATTTAAATATTCTTCCGTTTAATTGAGCGTGAGCAGGTCTTGTCTTTCTGTCCATCACAGCTATATATTGCCAGTATGGTCGATTATCCGTATTATCAGCCTGTTGTTTGTACCTGCCTGCCATATATGCAGTTTGAATGTTCGTTCTATATATAATTTTTAATCTCCAGACTGATCCAAGCTGAATAACATCTGCTCCTGTATCATTACCGACTACAACCCTGCCCCACCAGCCTTTATTTTTAAGTTTCGGCTCAAGTTCCTTTTTAAACTGCCGGAAAGTCAAGCCTTCTTGCATGGTTTTCTCAATAATTTCTCTAATATCCCTTAAAATATCTTCTCTCAAAACTTTTGCTACGGTAAATGATCTTGTATGAGCTTCCTGCCAAATATCCTGCCAGTTCCATGAGTACTTAAATCCTTTGGTCTTAAGAAATTTTATGGCTAACTCAGGAGAGAGGCTTATCATATATTTTAAATCAGGCTGCATTAATCCTCTCCTCCGCCATTTTTGCATAATCAGGATTAAGTTCTATTCCAAGCCAGTTTCTGTTTAATTTTTTTGCTACTAATCCTGTAGTTCCGCTTCCCATGAAAGGGTCAAGGACTATTCCTTCTTCAGGACAGCCTGCTTTTATTGGAGTTTCGATTAATTTTGGAGGATAAATAGCAAAATGAACGCCCTTAAAAGGATGAGTCGATATATTCCAGACCGTTCTTTTGTTTCTACCCTTGTAATCAGGGTCATAGAGGATTCTTTTTTGAAAATTCTCATATTTTTCCTTGGTCATACCCTGATAAAACTTGCTTTTATTTTCGTGAACCCTGCTTTTCGCTCTTTGCAAGGTTGATTCTGTTATAGGTTCAAACTGTTGGCTAAAATAATATTTTTTACTTTTTACAAAGAAGAATAAATACTCAAAATCAACGGTAAAACGATCTTTAACACTATGTGGCATAGCGTTTGGTTTTTGCCAGATTATGACATTACGCATAATCCAGCCCCTATTAATCATTTCAAGAGCAAATCTAAAGGGAATTAAAAGCAGACTTTTGTCAAATTTTCCTCTTGAATGAGCAATTTTTGGCATATAGCTTAAATCATTGGGTAATATTGAATTTTTGCCTTTAGTTTGTTTTGCATAGGATAATCCAAGACAGCTTCCTCCGTAAGTATCGCCAAGATTGACCCAGCAGGTTCCTGTGCCTTTTAAAACTCTTTTAACTTCGTCAAAAATGTCACAGAGATGCTTTATATACATATTAAAATCAGGTTCTAAGCCTAGTTCACCCTGCCAGCCATCGTTCCAGATAACAGGATTTGTGGCATACTGCCTTAATGCCCAGTAAGGAGGAGAAGTTACTACACAATCAATACCTGTATCAGGCAGTGTTTTAAGAATATTTAAGCTGTCACCACATATAATTTTGTTAATCAAGTCCATTATCTTTCTTTATTGTCAACAGACGTGTCCTCAAAAGAGAGGCTTAGCCTTCCCCAAACTTCGCTTATAAAAATAACTTTTCGCAAAGTTTCTTCTATTTGCTTTGTGTTTAAACCTTTTTCGCAAAGTTTTTCCTGAATTTCCTCATAAGAATTACTTTCATTAATGAGGCTTATTATAGGTTTTAAAATAATTTCAGCCTGTTTTTGCAGTTTTTTATCAGAAAAAGATTCGATAAAATCATCAATAGCCTGCTGATCAGGAAAGTTATTCTCTGCTTGCTTAAATTGATTAAATGCTGATTTTGATTTATTAATAGGCTGTTCGACAGAATGAGTCTGCATTTTTGCCTCTGGCACTTCTATATCTTCCTCTTCAAAACCGTACGTTTTCATAAAATATTCCTTTGTAAACTTAACCCCTGTTTCAGAAAGAGTTTTATCTCGCTGAGATAGAGCAAGATCAACATCTTCTTCCTCATACATTTCAAAGACAGGAATATCCTTTTCATTTAAGTTAATTTTATAAATCCACTGAATAAGCTGATTTAAAGTTCTTTCCACAAGCTTTTTATCTGTATCGATAATATCTTTTCTAACATCCATATGTGTTTTAGAAGCGGCAAAACTTCCTTTATCTCCCAGCTCAGTGGTTAAAGTCTGTCCTAGAATTGCTTTTGAAATCTCTGCATTCATTTTATCTATTAATTTTTCAAACACATCAGCAGAAGAAGCCTTTGCAGCTTCCATGATTTCAACAGAACTATCATCAGGAATAACGGCAATTGCATCCTGCACCATAGCTTCGAGCATATCGGCAAGATTGTCTGTATCTTCTTTATTTGTGCCTCTTGGATGCTTGCCGACTAAAAATGGCATTCCATATTTCTCTGTAAATATTATCCAGAACTTAAGACCGCCTTTTTTAAATGCAACAGTCCAGAATACTCTTGATAAAGTTCTTTCTCCATAAGGATTTTCATAGCTCGGGTTAAACTGAGGACATAGAAATTTTCTATCAGGCAGGTCCTCACCATAATAGTTCTCTTTAGTTCTGAATTTTAGCCTGTTATCATCGTTAAAACAGAACCATTCCGGAGGTTTAGCTTTTATTTCAGAAGGAAGAATGAAATTACCTTGTTTTTTCCAGATAATTTCCAATGGCTGAAAACCAAATAATGAAGCATTTAGTATTTCTGAAATAAGTGAATGCAGGTCAATTGACTTAAAAAAATCTTCAATAAACTGTGACTGTTGAGTTTTATCTTTGCCTCTATTTATCTCCCATTCAAGAGATAGAACTCCTGATTTTCTTGACTGAACACAAGCCCATACGTGCGAATCGCATAACAGCTCTTTATAAACCCTGATATCCTTGCCCTGCTTCTTTAAAACCGGATCAGGATCAGGCAAGATCATTCCAAGAGAGTAAAAATTGTATGATTTTTTGCGAGTTGCTATTTCATTTGCAATGGATTTTTTTTCTTCCATAAAATTGCCTGTTAAACTATTTTTAAATACCGTTTAAATTCCATTTAAATTTGCCTGTATTGAGTTTTTTGTGCTGGTTAGGTACAAAACTATGCAAAAATTAAAAAAGTGGTCTTAAATCGTCTTAGAAAATTTTTAATAATTTCTTGTAATCTCATAACATTCTCTTTTCTGCCTTGTAGCTATATTTATGGGACCTGAATTTCCTCTTCTTCATAATATTTCTTCTTGTATATTTCCTGAAATTCTTTTTCCAGAGATGACAAAAGTATTTCATAACTCTTTCCTCCTTGAGTAACAGTCTCACGGGAAGTATATTTACCTTTATTCAGAGCCAATCTTAAAGCTCTTGGAGTTATATCTTTTAATTTTGATAGAGTTTTTAAATCAATCCAGATATTTTCAGGATTCATAATCATTGCCTCTAAATGCTTTATTTACTGTGTTATTGACAATGATAAATCTCTTGTTTCAAACTTCAAGATAATTTCCGAATTTTGTGTCTTTTTTGAATCAATTTAAAAAACAAAAGCCGGAAATTTTTGACTCAAAACAGCAGATAATATCTTAATCTTCCGGGTTTCTTCCGACTGTTTCCGTGTTTTTAAAAAATGCAAAATGACCTAAACTACCTGCCATTTTTCTGCAATTGCCTCAATCCTGCGGCAGCCTAAGTTTTGACGATTTATTCATTCATTTTGGCTTGAACTAATTTTGCAGAAATCTGGCATTTTCTGCATTTTGACTTAAACTAAAATTTCCTATTTTTTCTTTAAAATTTATGCCTGAAAGCTAGATATTATCTAGCTTTCGCAATTTAACCTAAACTAAGCAATACGACTTAAACTACCTGAAAAACTATACTGGTTTTAAATGTATTTTGTTGAAAATAAATCCATATATTAAAACAAACACCTGCACCAAATATGCACCAAAGACAAAAATTAAAGAGGGTTCGATTTCTCGAAACCCTCTTTTTACTTGGTTGCGGGGGCAGGATTTGAACCTACGACCTTTGGGTTATGAGCCCAACGAGCTACCAGACTGCTCCACCCCGCGATATTAGTATTCTTTAATAAGAGTATATTAAAAAATTATTTAATCTTTATTATTTTATAATAACTGATAAATATTGAATTGCAATAAAAGACCTTTAAATGGTTCAAATAAATTTATTATGAAATTTATTTAAGGATTAATTTCATCTGCTTAAAAATTATTCTTAGAGAATAATAAACGCTAAATGGCATCCTCTACTATTAGTTTATCATCCTCAAGAAATTTTTCAAGGTCAAGAATACTCATTACTCCACCATCTTCAAGCATTATTTCTGCGGAAGTATATTTATTTTTTTCAAATTTAGCAGAAGCGCTAAGCCCCATTTTAATAGTTGAAATATTTACTATATCAAATACATCATCTACAACAAGCCCTATCTGAAAATTTTGTAGCTTTACCACAATAATCTTGGTTTTGTCAGTAATCTTGGTTTTAGGAATTTGTAAAAAACTCTTTATGTCAATAATAGTTATAAATTCACCTCTAAGATTAAATAAACCTGTTATAAACTCTGGAACACAAGGAATAGGAGTAAGATTAATTAATTTTAATTTACAAAATTCTTTTACATATTTTAAACTAAGACAGTAAATCTCATTATTCAAACTAAAAGAAACAAAACGATTTTCCTGATAATTACTTTTATCAATATCTACTTTAATCTCTTTTTTAAGATTAACAGCTCTTTTTTTAAATTTTTCCTGTGATAACTTGTCTGTTGGAAAAAGATCAGCAGAAATATAGGTCGGACTTTTGAAAAGCGAATCAGATGATTCTGTCTGAATAGCTTTTATATTATTAACAATAATATCCAGATTTAAAAACGCAATAAGCGAATCAGAATTTTTATAAATTCCAGAAATAAATTTTTCACTTGATTGATAAGGCAAAGGTTCAAGCTGTTCTTTATTAAACTGTATAACATCATTTACAGAATCTACAATTATCCCGATAATTTTTTCAGAATTATTAATTATTAAAACCTGATGTTCTGTTGAATAAATAGTTTGCTGAATTCCAAGAAATTTTCGCAAATCAATTACACTGATAATTTTTCCTCTAAGATTCATCAAGCCTACAATATATTCAGGAACTTTCTCCAGAATATTCAATTCAGGAAGCTGGACAATCTCAATTATTTGTTTAGCCTGAATAGCATAAATCTTTCCTGATAAACTAAAAGTCATATAAAGTTCAGATGTTTTTTCTAATTCCAGAGGAAAATCATTGAAAGTTAAAAACTTCTTTTCCATAATTAGTCTTCCCAGTGAAACTCAGCCCTGTTTCTACCACTTTTCTTTGCTGTATATAAAGCTTGATCCGCTCTTTTAAGCAATTCCTGATCAGTTTGAACACTATAGGTTAAAGTTGCAACACCTAAGCTTACAGTTGCTTTAATAATTTTATCTCCACAGATAAAATCTTCCTGCTCAATTTTTTTTCTTAATCTTTCAATAGGAATTACAGACTTTTCAAGAGTAGTCTCGGTTAATATTATTGCGATTTCTTCTCCGCCATATCTTGCTACATAATCAGTTTTTCGGAAAGAATTTTTTGTGATTCTGGCAATTTCTGCAAGCACTTTATCTCCAAATTGATGACCATAAGTATCGTTTAAATTTTTAAAATTATCAATATCAAGCATAACAACACTTAAATCAGCTTTATATCTTTTTGCTCTGGCAAATTCTCTTTCAAAAGACTGTTGAAAATATCTTCGATTATAAAGATTTGTTAATCCGTCTGTTATTGCTAAAAGTCTTGTTTCTGAATAAAGCCATCTTATTCTCATTAAGATTTTTAATTCTTCAATAGTTATATTAAAAATTCTTGAAGAAAAGAATTTATCAGGCGCAGTATGGTACAGGCAAAGTCCACCAAGCACTTTGTCCGAATAAATTATTGGAATAACAACCTTGGACTGAAAATCAGAAATCTGGTTAGCTGAACTATATTCTTCACCTGTTTTTTCAAATATTTCATGCGCATATACATTTTCATCTTCATCATTTTCAAGATCATTAATAAAAATCATTGAAAAAAAATCTTTTTTAATCTCATTGAGTGTTTTTTCATTAATATCAATGTTTTGTATGTGAAAATTAAGAATTTTTTCTTTTTTTTCATCTTTATCATTAAAAAAAAGACCCGCAACATTATAATCAAGAATTGAAGAAATAAGCATAAAGATTTTTTTATTAAAAATCTTTGCATTAAGCACATATTCAGATAAATTTCTAAATTCGTTTATAATAGTAGACTCTATTAATGACTGATCAAGAAGTTTATTAACGTTTGACTGAATACTTTGAGCTTCAAATCTTCTGGCATCAATAAATTTTTTTCTTTCTTCTTCAGAAATAGAAGAAACATTATTAAAAATATTTTCTATTTCATTAATTAAAAGATCAAATTTTCCGTCTTTAACAATAAAAGTATTTGCTCCGGCTCTTATTCCCCAAAATTTGTCTATTTTTTCACTAAGAACCGTGAGTAAAATTATTGGAATATTTTTGGTTAATTCATCATTTTTTAACAGTCTGCAAAGTTGGTAACCGTTAATTTCAGGCATAACAATATCTGAAACAATAAGATCAGGAAATTCCTGATAAGTAAGATAAACGCCTTCTGCTCCATTTTTTGCGGTTAATACTTCATACCCTGACTTTGAAAGAATTGTCTTTAGACTTGCAAGTTGGGTTAAACTATCTTCAACTATTAGAACTTTTTTCTTCATAAAAACCTATATTCAAAAAATCATTGTTAACTTAGGATAAGTTGCATTATAATTATAGAATAAATTAATTATAGTACAAAGGTTATGTTTATAAAATCAAAATATTAAATTATAAAAATAAAGGCTTGAAATTTTTTGTGTTAAGTGAGGATAAAATTTATGTTTAAAAATTTAAATTTGGAAAAAAAAATTGAAATAAAAACCAGAATTATCCAGGTTATCTTTTTCCTGATTATTGTTGTGTCAGTATTTGGATTTTATAAAGAACAAAACCCCCAAATCAATTTAATAATCCCTATTGGTTTATTGTCAATAATAAGCATAATATTAACTGAATTATTAAAAAAATGGATCAGCAGCACAATTTCCAGTCCGCTAAATAAGGCTGTTAACCATACAAATTCTACTTCCAATGAAATTATTGAATCAACATCAAAACAGGAAATTATAATAAGCAAACACTTGGAATTATTAAAAAATGCTGAAAATACAATAGAAAAATTAAGCAGTTTTTCTCAACAAACAAAAATAAGCGCTCAAAAAGTTGCGGAAAAATCACAGGAAGCGCTTATAATGTCAAGTAAAGGACAGGAAGCCGTAAAGGCAAATATTGAGAAAATGAGAACTTTAAAACAAAAAATAGAAATTATTTCTGAATCCAGTCTTGAACTAAGCGAACAAACTCAACAAATAGGCAGTACTATTGGAATTATTGAAGATATTACCGAACAGACAAATATGTTGGCTCTTAATGCGGCAGTAGAAGCAGCAAGAGCAGGAGAACACGGAAAAGGTTTTGCTGTTGTTGCAAGTGAAATAAGAAAACTTGCAGATGAAAGCAAACAAGCTACCACAAAGATTGCTTCGCTCATTCGTAATATACAACAATCCACAAATTCAACTGTAATGGCTACAGAAGAAGGCACTAAAGAAATTGAGTCGGGTGTTGACTTGGCTCATCAAATAGTTAGAAGTATTGATGCCTTGCAAAATACTATTAATGAAACTGTTAACGCTGTTGAAGGAATTGTTAACGCCTCAAATAATCAGTCAATATCTATGAATGAAGTATCAGAGGTAATTAATTCAATTAATCAAGGTATGATTGAATCTGCCAAAAATATTAAGCAAAATCTTTTAATGCTTCAAAGTCTGATAAATGTATCGAATTCTTTAAAAGAAATTGTTATTGGCAGTCCTGAATTTAAAGAATTTGAAAATTACAAAAGATTATAGGATATAATAAATGGATTTTCTCGAGGAAGAACTTGAAGAGATATTTAATATCTTTAGGGAAGAAAGCGAAGAACAAATACAAAAAATAAATCAAAATCTCCTCAAACTCGAAGCTAATCCTGGAGATGGCGCTGTTATAGCTGAATTATTTAGGGAAGCGCATTCAATTAAAGGCGCTGCCAGAATGATCGGTCTAAATGATATACAATCTTTAGCTCATAAAATAGAGGATGTTTTTGGACTGGCTAAAGAAGGCAACTTGAAAATTGATGCTAAAGTTATTGATATTCTCTGTAAAACTGTTGATTGCATAGGTTCAATTGTTGAAAAATCTATAGAAACCAAAGGAGCTTATCATTCTCCTGATGTAGATGAAATAATTAAACAGATTGAAGATATTAAACAGTCTACAACGTCTAAAAAAAAGAAAAAAAATGAATTAAAAACCATTGATGAAAAAATAGATAAATCAATAGATAAACCGTATGAACCTTTTTGTAAAAAAAATGCTGATTTAATATCTAAAATCAAAAAAAGTCTTAAAGAACTTAAAGAATGTTCTTCAGATACCAGTGTTATTTCTGAGCTTTGTAAGCTGATTTCTGAAATGGATAATGTTGTGCAAGCCACTGATAATACTTATGAAATAAAAGAACTCATTCAGGATATTAAAGTAAAACTTGACGGGGTTGTTAAGGGAAGCGGTATTTTAATTGAAGTCGAAATTGATGAAATAAATGAAGTTTTTGACAGCTTTATGAGAAATTTTGATACAGAACTTAATACTCTCAAATCTAATAAAAGATTTAATAATAAAAAACAGGTTAAACAGGAAACCGGCAAAAATCAGGAAGATAATGACGAATTAAAATCAAATCTGGATTATATCAGCAAAAATATAATATTATTAAATGCTGAGGCATCCGGCACTTCCAAAATTATTGCCACTATAATAGATAAACTAAAAAATAGTATAAATACTTCTGTTGTAATAAAAGAAGAAGTAAGAAAAATTTTTGAAAAAGTGCTGGAATTAGTTCTTTTTTCAAAAGAAAATAACGTAAAACCTAACTCTGAAATTACGGAAGTAATTAAGCAAAGTTTTGATACGGCTGTTCAGATGATTACAAATGATATTACAGAAGATCCTAATTTAATAGTTCAAAGATTGGCTATTTTACATCAAATACTAAAATTATCTGAACCGGAAGAAAAAAGTAAAAAAGAGCAAAAAACAAATCTTTCACCCATAAGACAAAAAACTGAAATACTTCCAAAAGGCGAAATTCCTCTAAGTAAAGATATAAATGATGATAATTATAATAAATCAACTGAAAATACTTTTGAAAATACCGCAATAAAAACTTTAAGAGTTGATACAAAAAAACTGGATCAGCTTGTCAGCCAGATTGGCGAGTTGATTATTGCAAAAATTAAAACTAAAGAACGACTTTCAGAAATTGAGAAAATTATTCGCGCTATTGAAGATTGGTACAGAGAATTAAACAAATCCAGACGATTCTTTAGACATTTAGAAAAAAAACCTTTAAAACCAAATGAAATGCCGTCAGGCACTTCTTCATATTCTCAGAATAAAAGCGCTTATGCATTTTTTGAAGATAGTTCAGCGCGAATCAGCAACTTTAAAAATCAAATGAGTATTCTTTACAAATCTATTCAGGAAGATGACGCGAAATTAAATTTAATAGTAAACGAACTTGAAGAAAGAATTAAAAGTATCAGAGTTTTGCCACTTGCAACAATATTTCACATGTTTCCAAGAATGGTAAGAGATATTGCAAGAGAAGGCAATAAAGATATTGAACTTATAATTTCCGGCAGTGAAACAAGTGTAGATAAAAAAATTATTGAAGAAATAAAATCTCCGCTTATTCATATAATAAGAAATGCTATTGATCATGGAATTGAAAAACCGGAAATTCGTATAAAAAATAATAAAAATCCTGTGGGAAAAATTTTCTTATCAGCCTATCATCTTGAAAATAGCGTTCTGATCGAAATTATTGATGACGGCAAAGGTATTGATCTTGAATCTATAAAAAGAAAAGTTCTTCAAAAAGGTCTTTTAACTCAGGCAGAATTAAAAGCCATGAATGACGAACAAATTATGAATATTATATTTTGGCCCGGATTTTCAACAGGCGAAGTTGTTACTGATATTTCAGGCAGGGGTGTTGGTCTTGATATTGTATATACAAAAATTACTCAGTTAAACGGCAAAGTAAATATTAAATCTACGATTGGAGAAGGGTGTAAAGTCTCTGTTCAGCTTCCTGTAACAATGGCAACAATTAAATCTTTTCTTGTAAGCGTAAATAATCAAACTTTTGCTATTCCGACAAATGCTATTAAAACAGCTCTTTTGATTAAACCTGAAGATATTTTTTACAAAGAAGGAAAAGAAACTATTATTGTTGATAACAAAACAGTGCCAATATACAAATTATCAGGAATTCTTGAATTGCCGGATCAAAAAAATAATGAGAATAAAATAATAGTTATTATTATTCAGGCAGAAGAAATGCAGGTTGGATTTATTATAGATAAACTTTTAGGGGATCAGGAAATTCTTCATAAAAATCTTACAGCGCCGCTTTTAAGAGTTAGAAATGTAGCAGGAGTAACTACTCTTGGTTCAGGAGAATTATGCTTAATATTAAATATAAATGATCTGATAAAATCAGCCTGCTTAAATTCAGGCATTAATAAAAAACAACTTATAGTTAAAGAAAAAACAGAAAATATTAAGAGAAATGTTCTTGTAGTCGATGATTCTGTAACTACAAGGATATTGGAAAGAAACATACTCAGAGCAGCCGGATATAGTGTAGTTGTAGCGGTAAACGGTCTTGATGCCCTGACTAAAATATTGAACGATAAATTTGATCTTATTGTTACAGATGTTGAAATGCCTGAAATTAACGGTTTTGAATTAACAGAACGTTTAAGACAGGATGACAAATTTAAAGATATTCCGATTATTTTAGTAACTTCCTTGGCTTCTGAGATTGATCAAAAAAAAGGACTAGAACTAGGCGCAAATGCCTATATTACCAAAGGTGATTTTAATCAGGAAAAATTATTATCAACTGTTAAAAAGCTTATTGGATAAAAATTTTTTATGCTAAATACAGTTGGACAAAAAAGCATATATAAATTATTAAAAAAATATGAATTTGAACCTGATCATGCTGATCAGGTTCAAAATTTATCTTTATTAATTTTTGATAAAACACAGGGTATATTGCATAATTTTTCTGTTTTTGAGAGAGATTTACTGGAAGCAGGAGCTCTTTTACATGATATTGGTTATTTTGTTTCAGGTATTGAGCATAATAAATATTCTTATGAATTAATAACTCAAGATGTTCTTGAGGGTTTTAATTTTGAAGAAAGAGAAATTATAGGAAATATTGCAAGATACCACAGAGGCAAAAAACCTCAAAAATCTCATAGTTGTTATGCTAAATTTGACAGAAAAACAAAAATATTAATAAGAAAGTTAAGCGCGATTTCCAGATTAGCTGACGGGCTTGACAGATCGCACATATCAATAGTAGAGGATTTAGACTGCGTTTATGATTCTTTTTCACAAATTTTACACATTCTTATAAAATTATCTATTCCTGATTGTTCATCAGAAATATGGGCAGCTGAAAAAAAGAAAGATATGTTTGAAAAAGAATTTAAAGTTCAGGTAAAATTTAGGATTAAATAAAAAATAAAATCAGAGGTAAATAAATGAATTCTATAAAAATTGTAATATCATCAAGAAGTATTATTCTGGTAATTCTTTTTCTTATATTAGTTTGGCTTATTTACCAGGCTAAAGATGTTATTTTGCTGCTTTTTGCTTCTTTTGTCATTGCAAGCGCTTTATCTCCGGTTGTTGACTGGTTAAGCAAAAAAATGCCAAGAGCTGTTGCTGTTTCAATAATCTATGTGTTAGGATTTATAATTCTGGCAACTATCTTAATTCCTCTTTGTATGGTTTTAATTGAGCAAACTCAGGAATTTTTAAAACAAATACCCGTATATTTAAATGAAGTTGAAAGATTTGCGGATAAATGGCAAATAGTCAGCAAAAATTTTGGAGTGTTTAATTTTTCACATATTCTTTCATATACTGCTAATCTAGGGGAAAACATTGTTAATCAGTCAATTAACATTACTATAAGCTTTTTTACAGGTATAATAGCAGCATTTACTTTAGCTGTTATTGTTCTTTATCTTTTATTGGATAAACAGGAAGTAAAAACCGGTTTTTTAAAATTTTTTCCTGAAAAAACAAGAGAAAAAACAGAATTTATTATAAATATAATCTCTAAAAAAGTCGGAGGATATGTCAGGGGACAATTATTGTTGATGCTTGCGGTAGGGCTTCTTACAGCATTGGGATTATTTATTATCAGGATTGATTTTGCTCTTTTACTGGGACTGCTTGCAGCAATTTTAGAAATAGTTCCTATAATTGGACCTGTTTTATCTGCTATTCCCGCTATTATTATTGCGCTTGCCAAAAATCCCGTACTGGCTTTTTCAGTAATAGGCGTGTATTTTGTTGTGCAAAGAATTGAAAATAATTTTCTTACTCCTTTAATACTTGGAAAATTTTTGGATATGCATCCTTTGATTATTATTATAGTTTTGCTATTAGCCGCAAGCACACTGGGTATTATAGGAGTTGTTTTAGCTCCGGCTATAGCCGCGGCTGCCTATGTTTTAATTCAGGAACTTTATTTAAATAAAATTAATCAAAAAAAAGATATAATTGAGCTATAAAATTTTTGATATAACATTAAAGAATGGATGAAATTTTAACAAGCTTAAATATTCCTCAAAAAGAAGCTGTAACGAGTTTGGACGGCACTTTGCTGGTATTAGCCGGAGCAGGTAGCGGTAAAACAAGAGTTTTAACCAGTAGAATAGCTCATCTTGTTTCAAATGGAGTTTATCCGGCTGAAATTTTTGCTGTTACATTTACCAATAAAGCAGCTAAAGAAATGAAACAGCGGATTATAAATATTCTTGGTGAAAATACCATAAAAAATCTTTGGATTGGAACTTTTCACAGTATATGCGGCAGGATTTTAAGACAGGAAATAGAAAATTATAAAACTGAAGATAACAGAAGCTGGCAACGTAATTTTGTAATATTTGATCAAAATGACACTCTGAATCTGATTAAACAGGCTATTAAAATTGAAGACCTTGATGATAAGACATATCAGCCCCAAAATGTGCAAAATATTATTAGCATGGCAAAAAATAAAATGATGGATGCTTATAAATTCGCTACTTATGCGCGGGATTTTAGAAGCGAAAATATTGCCAGGGTCTTTGATACTTATGAAAAATTGCTTTCCACAAATAATGCTCTTGATTTTGATGATTTGCTTCTTACTACTGTAAATTTACTTAGCAAATCTACAGAAATATTACAAAAATATCACTCCAGATTTAAGCATATTTTGGTTGATGAGTTTCAGGACACCAATCTGGTTCAGTATAAACTTATAAGTATGCTATACAATGGCAGTAACAGCAGCAATGATAGCAACAATAATAACGAAAATAATACTTTACGAGAAGAAAGAAGTTTATGCGTTGTTGGTGATATAGATCAGTCAATTTATAGCTGGAGAGGAGCTGATTATAAAATTCTTCTTAATTTTCGAAAAGATTTTCCGGATGCCAGCCTCATTAAACTTGAGCAAAACTATAGATCTACAGAAAACATCCTTGAAGCTGCCAATCATATAATCATAAATAACAGGGAAAGACTAGCTAAAAATCTTTATACTACCAAAGAAAAAGGGGATAAAATTTTATGTTTTGAGGCTGATGATGAAGCAGAAGAAGCTCATTATATTGTAAATAAAATAGAAAAACTAAAATCCAAAAACTATAATTATAGTAATTGTGTGGTTTTATACAGAACAAATGCGCAAAGTCGCGCTATAGAAGAAGCTTTTATGGCAAGAAGTATTCCTTATTCAATGATAGGCGGAGTCAAATTTTATGAGAGAAAAGAAATAAAAGACTTAATAGCTTATTTAAAGGTTATTTATAACCAGAGTGATTCTCAAAGTTTAAAAAGAATTATAAATGTGCCAAGAAGATCTATAGGTCAAACTACTCTTAAAAAGATTGAAGAAATTTCAGTAAAAGAATCTGTATCTTTCTTTTCAGCTATTGAAAGAGCTGGAAATTATTCTATATTTACTTCAAAAATAATAAAATCCCTGAATAGTTTTATTCTTTTAATTAATAAATTAAAAGAAATTAGCAATAAAATAGCTTTAAGCAAATTTATCGCCCTATTAATAGAAGAAATAGGTTATTTAGAAGAATTAAAAGCTGAAGCTACAGAAGAAGCAAATAACAGAATTGAAAATATTTATGAATTTATAAGTGTTGCAAGAGAATACGAAGATTTTGGTTCAGGCGAGCTGGGAGAATTTTTAGCTCAGGTCTCTCTTGTCAGCGATATTGATACTCTTGGCGAAAACTCTGAAAATGTTACTTTAATGACTCTCCATGCCGCAAAAGGATTAGAATATCCGATAGTATTTTTGGCAGGACTTGAAGATGGAATTTTTCCGCATATGAGGTCTTTAAATAATCCTTCTTCTATGGAAGAAGAAAGACGTTTAATGTATGTAGGAGTAACAAGAGCCGAAGAGCTATTATATTTAACCTATACTAAAAGACGACTTATTTATGGGGATTATAAATATAATATACCAAGCAGATTTTTAAAAGAAATTCCTCAACATCTTTTAATTACTAAACAATCTCAAAACTCTGCAAAAAAATTGAATGTCTCAACTAAACCAAAATTTATGGGTCACGATCAGCCTATAGATTATTCAACCACATTTGGTAAAAATTTCGTAGCGCCAAAAATTCAAAGATAAGTCTTTAATAATATTACAAATTGTAAATAAATATATTATTTTAATATAACAAATAAGCAATTTTTATTTATTATTTGTTTTTATATATTTGGTAATGCAAAAAACTATAAAAGCAAGTAAAGTTTAATATATTTTATCGAGTAAAAGATTTTCTCCTGTTATTGTGAAAAAAGCGAAGCAATTTCAAGAGTGTATGATTATGCGGATCGCCACGGCTATTACGTAGTCTTGCGATGACAACTCGTTAATATTATTTAGATTACAAAATAGTATAAAATATTATGGATGGGATATTTTGCATAGATATTTATAATAAATATCTATAAAACAGAGGAGGGAAAATTTTATGTATATTAATCCTTGGCAGCCACAGCCTTATGGTCAGCCATACTCCTATAATGATATTATTTTTGGAAGTTCTAGAAATGATAGAATTTTTGGAGGATACGGAAACGATCAGCTTTTTGGATGCTGTGGCAATGACCAGCTTTTTGGAGGTCTCGGTCAAGATGTCCTTTATGGGGGACAAGGTAATGATTATCTTGTAGGAGGACAAGGTCGGGATATTTTGATAGGCGGTTCCGGATATAATCGAATTTATGGAGGACAAGGGGATATTATTATAGCTGACTATAATGATCAAGTCAAAGCATCATGGGGATCTCGAGTTTTAAGATTGCCTACTTACATTGTAGACCAAATAGGAAGAATGTTTGAAATTATGGCAGCAAGTAAACAAAGATGTAATTATGGCTATAGATAAGGTTGTAAATTTAAACGGAAACCTTAAAATGTAGCTTAACCACCCTTTTACCAGGGTTCTTTTGAAATTCCGATTTTATATCCTATTATATTTACTATTAAATGTAAAATTGGAGTTAAAATAATTGCAGTTAAAATAATTTCTAAGGAAAAGTTTTTTTGAAACCAGGCATTTGAAAAAATTATTGTAAATATCCATGCACCTGCAACAAAATCAAGTTGATCAACAAGAGGAAAAGATTGCCCCCTTGTTAATCCTAAACGTCTTTTAAAAAAACTTGCCGTTAAATCTCCAAGCATAGCGCCGACAGGAAGAGTTATAATTGAAGCATAATTAAATTGAGGCATAGATTCGTTTAAAAATAGTTTATTTATGAAATTTTGAAGAATTGCTATAAATATTCCGAAGAAAATACCGGAGAATAATCCTTTATAGGTTTTCCCATCACCTAAAATTCTTTTGTTTTTATAAAATTTTCCAAAATCAATAGGCTTTCCGGTTCCTGTTTTAGCAACACTTATGGCTGCTGCCGGATTTGATAAATAAGCAGGGAGCATAAGCCATAGCATTTTGATAATAACAGCAAAAATTTCCATAAGCCATTGTCCAGAATGATTAGTAACCTACGCAGAGACGCCTCCCCTCTCCTGTTTTGTAATGATTAGAAGCCTAAGAATGTGCCTTAGGCACTAACGTTTGCAAATCCATACAATGAATCCGGCAAACCGCTTTCTCTAAAAGAAAGTTTTGTAATTTCGGATTCAATTTTATGGCTTTTATTAAAAATTATTTTATTAAGTCTATCAATATTTGATTTTTCCATATTCAAGATTGAAATTATTTTATTTAATTCATCATTTGCGCATATTAAAAAATTTGAATTATTTACAGAATTACAGCAGCTAAGCATATAGTTTATCTGAAAAATAGTTTTATAATTTTCTAAAGAATCAATATCTCTTTCTATAAATTCAAATTCTTGATTATTTATTAAAGTACTAGTTAAATTTAAGGATTTATTTTTTATTTTTATAAGTTCGATAATATATTTTTTATCAAAATTAAGTTTATCTTTTGTAAAAAATTCTGTCTGTTCGAGTAAATAATCTAAATACTGAATTTCAGATGAATGTTTATTAGAATTTATACTGAATTTAATAAAAGCATCTTCCATTAAACATTCTTGCTGAGTAATATTTGTCATTTGAAATTTAGAACTTTTATAATTATTTAAATTTGCTATTTTATGCACGGATAAATTTTCTATATCCGATGTAACTTCCAGTGATATATTTATATTTTCAATATATTGCAGATTTTCTGTTAGTCTTTTATCAATGTTTGAAAGAAAATTCTCAATAAAATATCTTGAAATATTTTTTTTATAGATATTTTGTCTGTTGCAATATGTTGAAATATTATTAATATAGGTTAATTCCTGCTCAATAAAATCCAATTCCCTTTCTATAAAAAGATTAAACTCATCTTTTCTTTGTTGAATATATTTATATAAAATAGCTTTTTTAAAAAGATTTTTTATATAATCAGCAGGTATTACGGGTTTATTATTCAAATCTTTTTGAAAAGACTTATAATCTGTTATTTTTTGAATATCTGTATTTTCTATCCAATATTGACTAACATTTTCAAGAAAACCTTTATTCAAAAATCCTTTAGAATTTAACCATTTTTTAGTATATTGATAACTTTTTTTCCTTGCATATTGGATAAATTCTTGAAGAAGTTCTATTTTTGCCAATACTTCATAAAATTTTTTTTTCTTTAATTATGTAAACTTTTTTAGAATGTATAATCGGGGGGATTAAACATTCAGTTTTATCTTGAATATGAATAGGAGAAAGAAAATAACAATATAAATCTGACATAAAATACTTTCCAAAATTTTTAACAAGAATATAATTTTGTCTCTTGGTAAACTATATTTCAAGTAGTAAAGTAGCTAATAAAATATTGCCCAACTAAACTAAATATTAATATATAAAAATTTTTTCTAACTTATTATTGAGTAAAATTTAAAATATAAAATTACGGTATTTTCGGTTTTTTTAAATTTTTTCAAAAATCTGAAAAATCTGAAAAATCTGAAATTTGTTTATTTTCAAGCATACTAGCTAATTGCAGGTTTTAAAAATTAAATTACAAAGAATTGTAAATTTTTTTTGATTTATTAGCAATTTTTTTCCTTGAGGCAGTTATATATTTTGGGTCATTATAGAGAGTATTTCTTGGAGGTTAAGTAAGAAGTATATGATTAGTATTGCGTTAGGAAAAATTCCACGGGGTCAGGAAAAATTTTGTGCATCTAAAGCTAACAATAATTCAAATATTAAATTTGGAAGGGCTTTTACAGATGGAGAATTTAAACAATACAAAGAAGTAGTTTATGATGCGTTTGAAAAACTTAAAGATGAAAAACTTGGAAGTAATAATTTTACTGCAATTTTATTTGATTCAAGCTGTCCTTCTGATCCTAATAAAAATACAGGCATAGGCACAACTTTTTCTGATTATTCCCTGAAATTTTTAAAATTCATGAAGGATATGTTTGCGGTTGATACTGTGCAGGTTGGTCCACAAGGTGAATTATCTCCGGGCATTACTTCTCCTTATAGCGGTTCATCCTTTTCTTTGGGTAAACATCTGATTGATCCTTTTAAATTAACAACAAAGGAATATGGTGAGATTCTTAATAAAAAGATTGTCGACAATATTGTCAAAGAAAATCCAAACAAAACAACAAACAGAGTTCCTTATAATTATGTTTTAAAGAAATATGACGAAGCTTTAAATGAAGCTTACAAAGGCTTTAACAATTTATCTGAAAATCATAAATTAAAACAAGCTTTTAAAGACTTTAAAGAAAAAAATAATAGCTGGCTGGAAAAAAATTCTATATACCAGGCTCTTTCAAGAAAATATGGAACTGATTTTTATCCTAATTGGCAGGGAGAAAAAGCGCATATAGATAAAAATTTATATGGTGATCTCAAAGGTACTGATGCAGCTAAACAAAGAATAGCTGAAATAAAGCAAAAACATGCAAATGAAATTAAATTTAATGAATTCTGTCAATTTATCGCAGATAAACAACAGAAAGAATCAAAACAAAATATTAATAATATTTATAAAACTAAAGATGAACTATCTATAGATAGAGAGAAAAATAAAAAAATGGATATAGCAGGTGATTTTTTAATTGGAACTTCACCTATGGATGAATGGTCAAATAAAAAAGCATTTAATCCAGGTCATTTTCTTGGTGCTATGGATAATGGTAAAAATCAGTATTGGGGCTCTCCTGCATTTAAACATAATGAAATCGGTACTTATGATAATCCAGGAGAATCAGGAAAATTCGTAAAAGATAAATCTGATTTGTCCCATGAAAGATATGATAGTGAACGTTTGGATGCGGCATGGCAGTGGATAACTCCATGGATATATAAAACTGACGAAAAAAATAGAGATAAGCCTTTACATGAGGATGGAAATTACTGGCATAATGCAGGAAACCAACTCATGAATATTATTTTAAAATCAGCTAAAAATAAAGGTGTAGATCCAAATAAAATAACTCTTGAAAATTTAGGTTTAGGATTGCCAACACAAGAAATTAGAAATGTTCTGGATAATCTTTATATAGACGGAAAAAAAGCAACTCCGCTGGAAGTAATGCTTTCCAGGTATGGAGATACTGTTTCAAAACGTCCGCCTAATAGAAAAATATTTACGCCGAACTGTCACGACCAGGAACCAATAATAGAAGTATCAAGAAATCAGGATATAAGAAATAATCAGGCAAATGGTCTTGCTGCTGATCTTAAATTAAATCCTGATGAATTAAGGAATAATGAAGAAAAATTTAGAAAAGCTAAGCTTGCTCAGCCATTTTTGTTAGAAAATAAAATGTTGACAGCTTATGATATGTTTGGAATGGGAGAAAGATTTAATACACCCGGCACTTCTTCGGATAATAACTGGACTTTAAGAATGCCCGGTAATTATGAAGAATTTTATCATAGGCAGGTTGCAAATGGTTATGGATTAAACCTTGCTGAAGCATTAGAAATGGCGCTCAAAGCAAAATCTCCAGGTCAAAATAATGAACTCATTCAAAAACTTGACAGAGCTGCCAATGTGCTTAAAGAAAAGAATCTATCTATATTTACAAGAGAAACGGCTAATAATAAATTAGGAAAGGATAAAACTCTTTTTAGGGAGCTTAACAAACTTTCCTGATCCCCATACAAATTAGATTTATAAAATATATTTTGAATGGAGGATTGTATTATTGGAATCTCCCTTCAAAGTAGAGATTTAGCAAAGTAAAAAAAACTTGAATAAAAAGCCCTCCTCATGTATATGTATACTAAGGAGGGCTTAACATTGATAAAATCTTTATCAACGCTAAATAAAATGTTAAATTAGAAATTTAGCAAGCAAGTTTTTGTAGTAAACGCTCATGGGATTCTTCGAGCTAAGCCCTCTGAATGACAAGTTATATGCTGAAATCCGGTAAATTCATTTTTTGCTTGTTAAAATCTCTAGTTTATTTATATTTTTATTTTATTAACTTTTAATGTATTTAACAAAGCAAGTGAATTTAAAGTTGCTTCTAATTGATCTCTCTTATCCTCAAAATCAGCTTCTTTAGGATTTTCGTTTTCTTTATCTTCTTTTTTATTACCTTCAGGATATTGTTCTCCTGAGTTTTTCTTGTCCGAACTTCCGGATATACTACTGTTTAATCCTCTAAAATTTATAGATGCATCTTCTTTAACAAGTGTATTATTATTATCTGTATTATTAAATTTTACAAAATTGCTTCCATCAATAAGAGCTGAGGATCTTCCGGTAAAATTCCTTAAAATTTCACCTGGCGTTCCTTGTGTCAGATTGTTTTTAATTTTGTCTAAAAGATTGGCTATATCAGTCATATTAAGTATTCTAAATCTTGCGGCAGTATTTTGATTTTGATTTTCATTACCAGGTGTTTTTGATTTAGAAAAAGTATCTTCTAAAGATTCTTTTTTATACGTATCAGACATGCCGGAAGCTTTATTATCATTTGTTTTAGGCTTAGCGTTATTAAAATTATTTATAAGTCTATTATCAGATATTTTTGATCCTACAGATAAACTCGATTGTTTATTTTCATTCATTTTTATTGAATCTCCTGATATTTTAAAAGTTTAAAAAATTTTTATATCAAATTTTCTATGATTTCTAAGTTAAATTCACTAGCTATTTCATCTTTGGAAATAACTGATAATCCAGGAATAGTTTGTTCAATTATTAAAAAAATCTGTAAACGAATAAATGATGGGGTAATTAATGCAATATTTGAAATATTATAGTTAAAATTTTTAACAATATTTAGGATATTTTTAGTGAATTTATTTATTACAGGATTTTTAAGAGCTAAAAAAGATTCTTTTTCTTTATTCATTAGCAGATCTTTTAATTTTTCAACTAAACTATCACTTATAATTATCCCATAAATTACGTTATTTGTATCTGCAATATTATTGCATATTTGTCTGTTTAAAGCAATTCTTAACCTTTCTAATAAATTTTCTCTTCCACTTATATACTGTACAAGATCATTTAGCCTTTCAAAGATATAGACCAAATCTTTAACAGATATTCTTTCTCTGATTAAACCGGCAAAAATATATTTTAGATCACTGACTGTTAAAAATTCAGGAATTAAATTTTCTATTAAATATGGATTATTATTATAAACTATTCCAATATAACGATTTATATCATTAAAGTCTAAAATTTCATCTACATATCTACATACTATATATTCAAGATTATTTGATATAACCTGAGCAGGATTTAAACCTTTTTCCCAAAAATTTTTTGCTTTTGATTCCTCAATCCAAAGAACATTTTGTTTATTTATAGGATCAATATCTTCAATAGTGCCTTTAGGCTTTCTGCTAATATTTAATTGCTCCTTATAAAATCTGACGTAGCCGGGATTAACCGTTCCCAAAAGAATTTTTAAACCACGCGCATCAATTCTGTATTCGTTTGCTTCCAGTATTTCTGAATCAGTAAAACGTATTGAAGGAATAACATAACCTAATTTATCAACTAAATTTTGTCTTAGTTTAACGGTTTCAGAAATTAGTTCACTGTCTTTTTCATTATTAACAAGACTTGTTAACTCATCGCTTATTATAATAGTTAATTTATCCTGGTTAATCCTGTCATACATACGATCTGAATCTATAATATTTGCAAATTCTTCTTTTAATTCATCCAATTCTTTTAGATTTCCGGATATTTCTTCATTAAGTTTTTTATGATCTGTATTATTTGGAGAAGTTGAATCAATCAAATTTTTTATTTCATTAAGTTTTTTATGCTTTTGATTAAGTTTTTTTTGAATTTCCTTACATTCTTCGTATGGTTCATTTGAAGAATTTAATATTTTTTCTATTCTGGTTTTAAAATTATCTAAATCAATTATTTTTTCAGGTTGAATTTCATTATATTCTCTATAAAAAATACAGTTATATTGAGATTCTCCGCTTTTTGAATCTATTTCATGAAGCATATAAAGCTCCCAACCTTCTTCACCCATCTTATTTAAAAGATTTTCAAGATTTTCCGGCTCGTTACTCGGACAAATTTTAACTGAGTATTCTGTTTTAATATTTTCAAACATTAAATAAATTATTCCTTTTTAAGATTATTCTAATGGATTAATAACTAAACCGCTTAAAAGTTTTGGATAAAAATAAGTTGATTTTTGAGGCATTCTACAACCTTTACTTGATATTTCCTTTATATCCTGAATTTTTGGAGATACTGTCAAAAAAATCATTTCAGCATACCCTAAATCTATGTCATTAAAGGCTTCTTCTTCTTTTTTCGTATATTTAATTCCGTTTAGTTTCATTTGATCTTCTTCATTTATACCTAAAAAATCATTAACAATTAATTTATGAAGTATGGTTAAATCAAGGTTTCTTAATTCTTTTGGAATATTTTTTTCTTCCAGAATTTCATCTATATTTTCTTTATTATTTAATTCGATTAGAAAAAGTTTATTATTTATATTTTTTGAGAATATTCCAAAAACAATATTTTCTTTTGATTTGTTTTCCAATTTTTCGAGAAAAAGTTGTTTTACCTGAGCTTTATTGATTTCCTCAAAAGAAAATTCAGTTATACTAAAAGATTTTTTTAGATTTTCCAGAAGCTCTTCAAAATTTACAGGTTTGGTTATAACTCTGTGAGTAGGATAAACTTTTAAATTTTCATCATCCAGGTTGGTAAAATAAGACATTACCCAGTTAAATTCATCTTTATCATTATGAGTAGAATTTTTAAGGCGCATATAATCTCTGTATTTAAGAGCTGTTTCATATCTATGATGTCCGTCAGCTATTAATAAAGTCTTATTTTTCATTAGTTCTGTTATTTTATTTATTTTATTTTCCTGATCTATTATATAAACTATATTTCTTACTCCCTGTTTGTCAGTTACGTCTATAAAAGGTTTTTCCGGAAGCTCAAAAGCTTTGTCAATTTCATGTTCAGGATCTGAATAAACCATAAAAATCTGACTAAAATTTGCTTCGCATTCTTTCATTAGTTTAAATCTGTCTTCTTTTGGTCCTCCCATTGTATATTCATGAGGAAGAATTATACCTTTAGAAAATTCTTCGAGAAAAGTTTTGGCTATAAATCCCTTTCTTGAAATCAATTCACCATTTGATGCAGTATATTTTTGTATATAGTAATAAATACATGGTTTATCAGATTTAATTAAAATATTTTTATTCAGCCATTCTTTAAAAAATTCAGCTGCTCTTATATATTTATTATTAATCTCATTATCAGTGTCAAATACTTTACCTAAAATCAATCTTACGATATTATAGGGTGAAGAGTTATATAATTCTTCTTGTTCTTGCTTAGAAATCACATCATAAGGTGGAGCTACCGCATCATTTATATTAACTTTATCCAGGTTATAAGTTATACCTTTTATCGATGAAATTTTAGCCATTTGTTAATCCTCTTTGTTAATTGCAATATTTCTTACATTTGTTATATAACATTAAAACACTATTAAGAAAAACTATTATAAAATTTTTAGTATTTAGTAAAGTTTAAGGAGAAAAAATTTTGGTAAAAAAAGCAATGATCATGGCAGCGGGAGCTGGAACCAGATTAGATCCATTAACCCAGAAAATCCCAAAACCAATGGTGCCTGTTGCAAACAAACCATTAATGGAAATAATTTTAGCTCATATTAAAAATTTTGGAATAAAAAATGTAATTGCAAACACGCATTTTTTAGCTGAAATTATTCATGAAAAATTTGGGGGAGAAAATAATTTAGATATTAATTTTAATTATGTATACGAAACAGAACTGTCAGGCACTGCCGGCGGAGTGAAAAAATGTGAATGGTTTTTTGAGCCTGGCGAAACTTTTTTAGTAGTCAGCGGTGATGCTTTGACAGATATAAATATAGATAATCTTATAGAAAAACACAAATCTACTGGCGCTATTGCCACAATGGCTTTAAAAGAAATTCCTATATCACAGGTTAAACATTTTGGCGTTGTTGTAATTGATGATAAAACCAGAGTTATTGAATTTCAGGAAAAACCAAGCATTGAGGAAGCTAAAAGCAATTTGGTTAATACAGGAATTTATGTTTTTGAAACAGATAATTTTAAATATATTCCTGAAAATACTTTCTGTGATTTTGCAAAAAATGTTTTTCCCAAAATAATGGCTAATAATGAGTTACTTTGCGCTCATGTAATTGATGAATATTGGAGTGATATTGGCACTACAAACCAATACAGATTATCTTCCCATGATATATTAACTCAAAAAGTTAATATTGATTTACCTTATGTAAAATCTGAGCTAATCTGGACTTTGGATGATTCGGGAATCAGTAACAAGGCTTTATTTTACGATAAAACTATTGTAGGCAATAAAACTATTATCAAAGATAATGTAAAATTTTATGGAAATTGTGTTATAGGCAACAATTGTGTTATTAATGAAAATGCGCAAATTAGAAATTCTATTATATGGGATAATGTAATTATAGAAAAAGGAGCAAGGCTTGATGGCTGTATAGTTGCCAATAATGCAAAAATAGGCGAAGGAAGTATTATTACTCCCGGCTGTATTATTCCTGATGATTTTATTGTTTCAGATAAAGAATCTTGTTTTTCAAATATGGTAAAAATTTAATTTTAAAAACTAAAAAAAATTTTTATATACTAAATTTTTAAGTAATTTTTAGCAAATTATCATGGAATGCTAAAGAAAATATTAAGTGGGTAACAATAAATTTTATACACCCACCCCTTTTTTAAAAGGTGGAAATTAATTGTTTATTACTTATGTACTATAAAAAGCCTATTGAGGATATATTCAAAGAATTTTCTACAACATTTCATGGAATTTCTCAATTAGAAGCAAAAGAAAGATTAAAAAAATATGGTCTGAATATTTTTAAAACAGCAAAAGCCAGATCTGTTTGGCAATTAATTTTAAACCAATTCTCAAGTCCTTTAATATATATTCTTATTATTGCTGCTCTTTTTACAATAATAATCAGGCATTATATTGATACCTGGGTAATACTTGCTATTGTTATTATTAATTCAATAGTTGGTTTTTTTCAGGAATACAAAGCTGAAAAAGCAATGGAATCTTTAAAAAAACTAACATCATTAAAAGCTTTTGTTATTAGAAATTCAATAGAAGATAGAATTGATTCCATTGAACTTGTTCCCGGAGATATTATTATTCTTTCTGCCGGTAATAAAGTGCCTGCTGATGTGCGATTATTTGAGGTTAAAGATCTTCAAACAGATGAATCAACATTTACCGGAGAATCTTTATCAGTTATTAAACAGATTGAGATTCTTGCTAATGAAAATTTATCAATTGCAGATCAAAAAAATATGGCATTTATGGGAACTGTAATTACAAACGGCAGAGGTAAAGGAATTATTGTTAAAACAGGAGAACAAACAGAGTTAGGTAAAATTTCAAAAGAGGTTAAAAGTACTGTAAAAGAAATATCTCCTCTTCAAAAAAAATTTATAAATTTTAGTCATAAAATCGGTTTAATAACAATAGGATTAGCGTTTATTGTGCTTGTCCTCGGAATTATAGAAGGTATAAATCTGAATGAGATAATATTATTTACAATAAGTATGATGGTCGCTATTATTCCGGAAGGTCTTCCAATTGCCGCAACAATAACAATGGCTATTGGTTTAAAAAAAATGGCTGATAAAAATGCTATAGTAAAAAAACTTATTGCTGTTGAGACACTTGGAAGTTGTAATTTTATCTGTTTGGACAAAACAGGAACTATTACAGAAAATCAAATGACAGTTGTTAAATCATATACTAATGGCAAAGAATTTGATTATACGGGTATTGGTTATAATCCTGCCGGAGAAATTTTATTTAACAGTAAAAAAATAAATAAAGACAAAGATTTAAAAGAATTATTACTTACAGGTTTATTGTGCAATAAATCTGATCTATATGAAGAAAATAATGAATGGCGCATAACCGGAGATCCTACAGAAGGAGCATTAATTGTAGCTGCTCAGAAATACGGTATAGATATTAATAAAAATGAATATTTATATAGATTAATAGATGAGATTCCGTTCAATTCTTACAGACAATATATGGCAACTATGTACCAGTTTGATAACAGCTGCATTATATTTGTAAAAGGTTCTCCGGAGAAAATTTTGGAATTTACAGGTAATATAAATAATACAGAACTTCACAATCAATATTTAAAAATGGCAGAATCAGGATTAAGAGTATTAGGCTTTGGAATTAAGCAAATTGATAATATTTGTCCTAAAAATCTTGATTTGGAACGAGAAGCTACAAATGAATTAAGCTTTGCAGGGTTTCAGGGGATTATAGATCCACCAAAAAAGAGCGCTATACAAGCTGTTAGCGCTACACAAAAGGCTGGAATTAAAGTTATTATGTTTACAGGCGATCATAAAATTACAGCCATTGCTATCGCAAAAAAAATTGGCATATATAATCCTGATGATCTTGTGATAACTGGACAGGAATTAGATCAACACGGAGACAAATTTCTTGAAGAATTTGTTGAAAAAATCTCTGTATATGCAAGAGTATCACCAGGTCATAAATTAAAAATAGTTGAAGCATTGCAGAAAAAAGGAAATATAGTTGCTGTAACAGGGGATGGCATTAATGATGCTCCTGCGCTTAAAAAGGCTAATATTGGCGTTGCAATGGGTAAAGTGGGAACTGATGTTGCTAAAGAAGCTTCTGATATGGTATTAAAAGATGATAATTTTGAATCAATATTTGAAGCCATTAAAGTAGGTAGAGTCATATATGAAAATATTCGTAAAGTAGTTTATTTCCTCTTATCATCTAATGTAGGAACAACTCTTACAATTATAATGACGCTGATTTTAGGTTTACCCTTACCTTTTCTTGCAACTCAAATATTGTGGATGAATCTTGTAACTAATGGATTACAGGATATTGCTCTTGCTTATGAACCCAATGAAAAGAATATTGAAAAAAAACCGCCCAGAAATCCAAAACAAAATATTATTAGTTCATATTTGCTTAAAAGGATTATTTTAATAGGTCTAGTTATAACAATTGGCACATTGGGATTATTTTGGTATGAGCTTCAACGAGGATCCAGCCTGACTTATGCAAGAACCACAGCAATGAATACTATTGTGTTTTTTCAGTTTTTTCAAGCATGGAATTCACGCTCTTTAGAAAAATCCATTTTTACAATAAATTTTTTTTCAAACCCATTTCTTTTTGTAAGTCTTGCTATAGCTTTAATTGCACAAATATTGGTTCTAAATTATACTCCATTGCAGTACATATTTCATAGCACTAATTTAGAACCAATAACCTGGATTCAAAATATTTTTGTAGCATCAACAATATTAATAGCTGTAGAAATTGATAAATTTATCAGGAACCGAATTATATTCAAGAATTTGAATATTATATAAAGAATTTGATTTTTATTTCTTCAGAAATTTGCATTTAACCATCACCTGTTTTCATTCTAAGTGAACGTCTTTACCCGTTTTCATTCTCAGTAAGCTATTAACTGCCACTGTCATTCTCAGCGACCGAAGGGAGCGTGAGAATCTGTCCATTTTCGCAGTATAAATCCAGCCAGTCTTTGTTAAATTTGCTTATTAAACTAATTTTTCTTTGTCTTAACCATTTTTTTAACTGTTTTTCACGTTGAATCGCAAATTCAATATCCTCAAAAATCTCATAATAAATGAGTTTTGTCAGGTTATATCTTTGTGTAAATCCTTTCATCAGTTTATTTTTATGTTCATAAATCCTTCTTTCAAGGCTATTTGTTACTCCGATGTAAAGAGTAGTTTCTTCGTAGTTTGTCATAAAATATACATAATATTGCTTGTTATTCATAGCCAAAATTCCTTGACAGAAAGATTCTCACGCTCCTTCGCTTCGCTCAGTCGCTGAGAATGACAGATGTCGCTTCTTCCTCTTTGTGAAGATGTCCATTTAAAAACGCGTCTAAAGGGTTTCCATCTTTACAGTATTCATAATGAATGTTGGTAAATCCATCAAATATCTTTTTATAAGAAAGAGGTATTTCTTTGTTTACTACAAAAATCTCTACTTCTTTCTCCCTTCCTCTTAATGCTGATTGAAAGAGGAATCTTACAGGCAAGTCTGTCATTGGAAAAGAAAAACCTATTATATATATTTCTTTAGCATTTCGTAGATACTGATGAGCTTTTGACCATAAAAGCTTTAAAATATTGTTATTATAGAAAGAGTTTTTGTCCAGAGTTGGAGGAATTATATAAGGAACTAGGTCTCCTATTGAATCTTTATCTAATTCATTAAGATTGTCAACATAATAAACAGGATCAATTGCACTATAACCAGAGTAATACCAGTTAATTGATCCATGTAATTTTAGAATTTCAGTAGTTTTTTCTTCTTTTAACTTTTCTGATCCAAATGTACCACCATCAACAAAACCCCCTGGGTTCATTCTATCGTTAATATCAATAAGATTTTTATATAAATACCTGTATCCAAGAATCCACCAATTATTATTATCCTTATTGGAAGGAGAGTTTAATAATAAATTTTCCAATAATAAATCATAATTCAATGTAATTATAGGTGTTTTATTATCAATAATAAATTTTGCAAGATTATCAAAATTTTGCTTAGATCCCGATTTTTCTCTCTTTTCGAGATTAAAAAGATATTCTGTTAGCAATTCTGTTAAAGCTATAAACAAAGCCTTATCTAAATGCTTTTGTTTTTCGGTTTTCCACGGTGCATCCATTGTCAAATATGAAAATAAGTGTTCAATATTGTTTTTTATACTTTTGGGAATTGTATCAAAATGATTATATAAAATATTATTAGCTTTTATTTTTTCTGAAACTATGGTAGTTAAGCTATTATCACCAATTAATAGTGGATAATTATTATCTAAAGCTTTTGAAAAACCAGCACCTAAGAAAAAAACTTTATCACCCATCTGTTCATCCCCTTTTTCTCAAATAATTAAGTATAAACTTCGATCCAGGCTTTTATATCTTCATTATTTTTATTATTTGGATAATATATTATTTCATTTTCTCCTTTTTTAACGTATTTATCAAGGTTTATTCTTAATTTTTCCTTATCTAAATCAGAAATATCAACTTCATTTGAGTTTATTATTATTTTAAAATTATTTAAATATTTATTTAAAACCAGATCAGCTTTGCCATTTGGAGATAAAAAATCCTGTTTTATAGGATAAAAAGAATCTTTTGAATTAAAAAATACAGGAGTTGTGCCTATTGTAACATTATCATAATAATGTTGAAGTATTTTATCAAAAGAATAGCCGTTTTTACTTAAATATCCCGCTCCATACTGGCTCATGCCTACACCATGCCCGAATCCTCCTCCAAAAGCATCTATTTTTACTAAATTACCATTAGAATCAAACTGATTATCAAAAATAACATTAGCGCTCGGCAATATTTTGTTTGTATTTTCAAAAATTCTTCTTATTAATAATTCTTTTTTAACAAGCCATGTTCCGTTAGAAGCTGTGATTTCCACAACCATTGCCTTGCCGGAAACTCCTCTGGACAGTACATTAATTTTATATAAAGTTCCAATATCTGAGTATTTTTTGAATTTTGGACAAATAAACTCTGAATCTGAATATTTTGAAAGATTTTTGTTAAGCGTAGATTCTAGTTCTTCTCTAGTCCAGGTTTTAGTCCATCTATAATATCCCGAATTAATGTCAAAACCCGGTAAAAACGAACTATAAAAATTTTTGGCAGATTCTTCATTGTTTAAAGCAGGTGTGCCTTCAACATCAGGCTTGCCTTTTAAATATTTTAGCGGAGAGGCAGGGAAATTGCCTGTCTGAGGATCGGAAAAAGCGTTTTCATAGTTTTCTGTATAACCTCCGGCTGTTGAACTGTATAATGCCAGAATAATATCCCCTTTATACAGGGCAACAAGTCCTTTTGTCTCTTCTATAGCTTTGTTTGCAAGATGATTTTCAGTATTATATCCAAAATATACCTGACATTGAACTGAATCACAAATATCAAATTGACTATAAGACTTTATTCTTGGTTTTAAAGCATAATTTCTTGCAGCTACTGCCTGAGCTTTCAACGCTTCCAAACCAAATGCCGGCGGCAGTTCATTGGGAACCACGCCTTTTAAATAATCTTCCAGCGGCAAAATATTTACTGCTGATAACTTATCTTTTTTACCGGGAGCTTTGACTATTTCAATTTCTCCTCGATAATATGCCGGTTTTCCTTCCCGAACCAGTCCGACTATCTGAACAGGAGAATTATTAAAAGATTTTGCACTTATTGGACCGGTTATATTTTCTGCTATTTGCTTGTTTTTGTTAAAAATTTTAAAATCAGATTTGCTTATTTTTACTGTAAATATGTCTTTGCCATTTGATTTTACTATTGATAAACCGGTTGATTTATCAACAAGCTCAAAGGAAAAATCAGAACTTATGCTTACTTCGTCATATTCCAGCCTGTTAAAGTCATTTGTGCTTATTCCAACTCTTATAATATTGTCGTTTATAGAGTTAAAAGGCTCTGCTTTAAGTGTGGGAGCAGAATTTTGTTGAGAAAAAATTAAATTTATTAAAATAAAAATTAAGCAGGAAATTACAAAAATAAAAATCTTATGTTTCATAAATATTCGTCTTTCCGGTGTTTAAATTTATAATTAATATAGTATATATTAGAAATACTATGTTTGTTTTTCAACATAAGTTAGATTATGATAGATCAAAAAATTTTAAATTCCAAAGCAGTTTATTAGAAGAAAAAAATTTTAATAATTTATTATTATATCTAAAATTTAAAAAAATAAAGAAGCTTATATCTAATATTTATATTTATAAATTTCCTCCTATATTAAACTGGCCCGAAGGAGCAAACATTGATATTCCTGTTAATTTTGCCATTGCTATAAAAAAAATGTTTGAACACTCTTCAAAACATATTCTGGATAATATAAAAGAGCTTTGTTTTTCCATGAATACTGATGATAGCTCTTATGGCGATAAAATTTTAATAATTCCCATTGAATATATAACAAAAGACTATAATAAAATTATTTTTCTGGATACTTTTGCTCATGAATTAGGGCATGCTCTTTTATTCAGATTATCTAAAATTAAAAAATACAAAAATAAAATTATTAAAAATCATAAAATTATCAGGTTTTACAGCATAAAATTTGACAATAATTTCTTTTTTAATCCTCAAATAACAGAAAAAAATCTTTCTAAATATCAATTGGAAGACTATAGAGAATTTTTTTCAGAATTATTTTCGCATGTTTTAAATCATTTTGATAAATTGATTAATTATATTTATCAAATTAAATCTCAAAAAGTTAAATTTGCTTATATAAGTACTGTTGATTTATTGTTAAATTATGTAATGCCTTTTTCTAAGGATGAAATACGGACATTAGTCAAAAATTTGGAATAAAAATCTTCTATAATTAAAAAACACGGTGAATCCTTGACAATATCAACTACATATTGTAATTCTATTATATGTTTAATATAAGCAAGTGTAGATGTATATAAAAGAGATAGAAATTGATAATTTTAAGTCTTTTGCAGATAAAACAACCATACCTTTTTTAGATGGCTTTACAACCATATCTGGACCCAATGGTTCAGGAAAAAGTAATATTATAGACAGTATTTTATTTGCATTGGGCTTATCAACTTCTCGGACGCTTAGAGCTGAGAAGCTGTTTGATCTTATTAGTAATCATAATTCCAGAAATGAAGCCAGCGTTAGAATAAGTTTTACTGAAAACAGCAATGAAATCAATCTTATTGTTACAAGAAAGATTAAAAAAAGTTCTAATAACTATATTAGCAGTTATTATCTGAACGATAAAGCTTCAACGCTTGGCGAAATACATGAAGAACTGGTGAAATATAATATTTCACCCGGCTGTTATAATGTCATGATGCAGGGAGATGTTACCGGCATCATAAATATGACTGCAAATGAAAGAAGAAAAATTCTCGATGAAATTGCAGGAGTAGCTGATTTTGACAGAAGAATAGATCAGGCTAAAAAAGAACTTGAAACAGTTGAACAAAGAGTTAGTAAATCAGGTATTATTCTTAATGAAATTGATATTAGACTTGTCCAGCTTGAAGAAGAACGCTCACAGGCTCTAAAATATCAAAATTTAAAAGAAGAAAAACAAAATTTTGAAAATAAACTCTCTGTAGTAAGGTATTTTGAAATAAAAAATTCTATAGAACGCTTACACGAAAGTATTTTAGATTCAAATAAATCAAAAAAAGATGAACAGCAAAAATTAAATGAACTGAATAACAAGCTTGAAACCATAAAAATCAAGCTGAAAGAAATATCTGATCTTGTAAAAACCAAAGGTGAAGACGAACAAATAGAACTTAAAAAGCAAATAGAAGTTTTTAAAGGAACCATAGCCAGAAAAAAAGATTCCATTGCCTATAATGACAAGCAAATATCTGATAATAACAATCATTCTGAAAGCGCTAAAGAAAATATAAATAAATTAAAGGAAAAAATAGAAGATCTAAATTTCAGGATAGAAAATAAACAGGATGAAATAAATATAATTGAACAAAATATTAAAAAGGAAAAACAGGAGCTCAACAAGGTTTTAAGTGAGATTTCAGGCATAAATAAAACAACTGATGAGCATCTTGAAAAAAGAAATGACTTAAGAAAACAGTTTGAAACTCAAAAAGATCAGGAAAATGAATTTTTAAAAGAAAAATTAACTCTTGAAGAAAAAGTTTTAAGATATCAACGGGATATTAAAGAAGCAGAAGAAAAAATTCAAAATTCTCAGGAGCTTAAAAATGAATATTCTTCAAAAAAAGAAATTCTGGAAAATCAAATTCTGGAATTAACAAAAGATTTAAAAGATTATGAGATTCTTCAAAAAAACAATTTATTTGAACTGGATAAAATCAAAAATGAACTAAATGACCTGAATTATAAAATTAATATGGCTTATAGAAAAATAACCCAGCTTGAAGCTAATAAAAAAGCTTTGGAAGATGCGAATTTTGGCAAAGCAATAGAAACTATAATGACTTCTGGATTGTCAGGAATTCATGCTCCTTTAGCTCAGCTTGGACAGGTTAATAAAGAATATTCTACAGCTCTTGAAATAGCTATGGGCGGAAGGATGAGATTCATTGTGGTTGATAATGATGAAACAGCAAGTGTTGCTATTGAAATTTTAAAATCATCACAAGCCGGCAGAGCTACTTTCCTGCCTTTAAACAAGATGACTCAGGCGCCAAGAGACTTTAGACCTCCAAAAATGAATGGAATCATAGATTTTGCGATTAATTTGATTAATTTTGATGATATATACAGGTCTGTTTTCTTTTATGCTCTTGGAGATACTTTAATAGTCGAAGATTTAAACATTGCCAGAAGTTTGATAGGCAAATACCGAATGGTTACGCTGGATGGAAGCCTTATTGAAAAAACAGGAGCAATGACAGGAGGCTCTACCAGCAGATCAAATCTTAGATTTGCTCAAACAGAAGATGATGAGCTAAAAATTTATAAAGAAAGACTTAAAGAACTTGAAAATAAAAGCACAGACTTAGAAAACACAAAATTTGACCTTGAGAAAAAACTCGATAAAACCCGGCATGAATATTCAAATATAATGAATGATCTCAATAGAAAAAAAATTGAGCTTGAAAATTTATCAAAAAATCTTGAAAATACTGAATCAACTATAATTTCCTGTCAGGAAACAATAACAAAATTTAGCCCTGAACTGGAAATTTCTCAGGAAAAATTAATAATACTTAATGAAAAACTTGAAAAAATCTCAAATAACATTAAATTTTTGCATGAAGAAATTATAAGTTTAGAGAAAATTTTGCCTAAAGACGAATTAGCTAAATTAAACGAGCTAACAGACAATATTGAGTTTGAAATTAAAAGCAGTGAAAGCAAACTTGCCAATTGTCAAAACGAAATTGAAGCAATGAAAATGAAAATAAACTTTAATAAAGAGACTATCAGCGTTCATGAAGAAAGAATACAAAAACTGGCAAAGGATAATATTACTCTTTCTCAGGAAAAAGAGCTTTATAAAAACGAAATTTCTTTAACAGAAGAAAGATTAAAAGAATTAAACGAAAAGATCAAAGAAATCGGTTCAGAATTGGTCGAGCTTCAACAGGAAAGAAGTCTAATTAATGAAGAAATATTGAATTTTGAAAAGAAAAAAAGTATTTCTGAAAATAAAATTGAAAGAACGCAGGAGCAAATAGAAGCTTACAAAGCCAGAAGAAAAGAATTGGAACCCGAACTTTACGGTATAAGGGATGAGCTTGTTCAGCAGGGCTATGATATTGCTGCAATGGCGAAAATGGATATTTCGGTTGAAGAAGTAAATAAAAATATTGCCAAACTCCAGAGAAAAATGCAAGAGCTTGAGCCTGTGAATATGAAAGCTTTGGTAGAATACGACGAAGTGCAAAACAGAAAACAGGAGCTTGAAACAAAAATAAATACCCTTGTAAGTGAGCAAAAACAAATTAATGATCGTATGAACGGCTATGAAGATATGAAATACAAGTCTTTTATGGATACTTTCAGCAATGTAAACAATAATTTTAAAGAAATTTTTGAACATTTATCCGATGGTATAGGCAGTTTGATTCTTGAAAATGCAGAAAAACCTTTTAATGGCGGTTTGACTATTGAAGCGCAGCCCAGAGGCAAAAAACCTCAACGGATGGAAGCTATGAGCGGCGGTGAAAAATCTTTGACAGCTCTGGCTTTTGTATTTGCTTTACAACGTTACATGCCTGCTCCGTTTTATGCTTTTGATGAGGTTGATATGCACCTTGACGGAATAAATGCGGAAAAACTCGCTCACATGATTAAAAATCAATCAGCAAATACACAATTTATAGTAGTCTCTTTAAGGAAACCTATGATAGAATCAGCAAACAGGACTATTGGAGTTACTCAAAAAAATAACGGAATAACTAAGGTAACCGGTGTTAAATTAAATGACTAAAACAGGAAGGATTAGTAACTTATGGAAGCGGCTCAGCCGCCTGGTGTAAAGTTGAATGACTGATAAACAGCTTGATGGCATTGAAATTCTTGTAGAAATGTCAAAAACAGGAAAGATTGATCCCTGGAACATTGACATAGTTGATGTTACAGACAAATTTTTACATGAATTAGTTGAAAGAAAATCCGATAATCTTAGACTTACAGGAAGAACCCTGTTTTTTGCCGCTGTTTTATTAAGGTTAAAATCCGATATTCTTGAAAACAAGCCTGTTCAGGAAGAACCAGAAGAATTTTATGAAGATAATGATTCTGAATTTAATATAAATGATATTAATATAAATAATCTAATTTCTCTTGAAGATGTTCTTGTGCGAAGAACCAGCATAAAACTGCATAGAAAAAGAGTTGTTACTTTAAAAGATTTGATTAAACAGCTTGAATTTTATGAAGAAATAGAAAAAAAACGTTCTTTCAAAAACTCACAGGAAAGAGCTAAAAGAAGGGCAAGGTCTTATGCTGATTTTTCCGCTGAAGATATTATTGAAATGGCTCATGATGAGTATATAGAAGAAGGAATCAGCAAGCTTCAAAGCGTTTTACAAAAATTATTCGAGACTGATGAGAAAATAGAGCTTTCCGAGCTTAGGGGTACAGGCATGGATAAGGTTTCAACTTATATAGCTCTGTTGTTTTTAGCCACAAGAAGCAGGATAGAGCTGGTACAGGAAGAATTTTATTCTAATCTTTATATAACAAAAAGTGTTTGAATTTTACTAAAATTAATTTGAAATGTTAAAATGGAAGAATTAGGTATTAATCTTATGCCAAGGAAAAAATAAAATGGTTCAATATACTTTAAATAATGAAGAATTGGAAAAGCTTATATATTACCAAACAAATTATTGTCATTTGAATAACAATTTTTTAAATAAAGCAGTCTCCGGGGATAAAATATTTTTAGACAAAAAAGACTTTAATGGAAATATTAATTATAGACTTAAACCTTTAAAAACTTTTATAACTAATTTTTGTGATTATATTCTTGATGAATCATCTGTAAGTTTTTCTGTAAATTTTTGGGGAGAAAATGAAAAGAGTTATTTTCATTCTATTGAAGATATTACAAAATTTAAGGCAGAAATAAAAAAATTTTTTGGAATTGTTCTTGTTAATGATCTATTAGATTTAACAATATGTACAAATCACTATTTTAAAGAGTATAAAAATGGGGAATTTTCAGCTATTGGTAATTTATTGCACCAAGTTAAAATAGAGAATAAATCCGAAGCTAATGAAAAGCTAATGAGTGAGATTAAAAACATTGTAAATAATTTTAATTTTAATATATATGGTTCTAATCTTGTTATTATTCCTATGTATTCATCAACAAACATTGTTTTGGAAACAGCTCGTTTAATTCAAGTAAAGACACAAATAGATATAATTGACGATGCTATAAATATAGTTGAAACAATAGGAAGAAAAAAGATTAAAAATTTAGAGAAAAAAATAGATAGATATAATGCACTGAATGGAAATGTTATTTTTGAATCATCAAAAATCCCAAAAGGTAAAAATATTCTCCTTGTTGATGACAATTATCAATCTGGCTCTACTTTAAATTATATAGGAACTATATTAAAATCATATTATAACATTGAACATGTTTATGGTTTCTGCATTACTAAAACACAAGCTAATCTTAACGTTTAGAGGAGTATAAAGTAATGAATGAACTTAGTTATAGCATATTAAGATTGTTGAATGTTAAAAATATTGGTAATTCTAAAGCCTTTAAATTAATTCAAAATTTGAAAAATAAAGGTGTTAGTCTTGTTGATTTAATAAAAGCTATTGATAATAATGAATCTTTTGGCTCAATAAAAGAATCTTTAAATGAAGAAATTTATAATGCCTTAAAAAGCAATAAAAATTCAATTGATAAATATATTGAAATATTAAAATCAAAAAATATAAAAATTGTTAATCGTTTTGATGAAAATTATCCAGCAAAACTTATTAAAAGACTGGAAGATAAAACGCCTTTAATTTTATTTGCTTTAGGAAATTATGATCTTATTAATGATACATCTGTTGGATTTTGCGGTTCAAGGGATGCCTCACAGAAAGGATTAGAAGCTATTGAGGCAATAATAGGATCAATTAGTGATAGATTGGTTTATACGTCAGGATATGCAAAAGGTGTTGATATAAAAGTACATAAAGAGTCTTTAGAAAAGGGATTTAAAACAATAATAGTTTTACCAGAAGGAATTTTAAACTTTAAAGTAAAAAAAGAAATAAAAAATATTTTCAATTGGGATAATATTTTAGTTTTATCTGAATTTATGCCGGATTCAAAGTGGTCTGTTGCTAATGCAATGCAAAGAAATTCAATAATAGTTGCGCTTTCTAATGTGATGATATTAATTGAAGCTAAAGAATATGGTGGTAGCTTTAATGCTGGACAAAAAGCTTTAGAATTAGGTGTTCCATTATATATACCTAAATATGATAATAGCAATTCTGACCATATTAAGGGAAACATAATTTTAGCTAAAAAAGGAGCTAAATCATTTTATAAAAGTAAATCAACTAATGAACCCAAATTAGAAGGTCTATTTAATGATTTGAAAGCACCAAAAGATATTTCCAATTATTCATTACCTGTAATTGAACAAAAATCGTTATTTAACTAGATAACCTTGTATTTTTTTTAGGTAAATAAAAATAGAAAATGTTTGACAAAAGAATACTCGATAAAATAATAAAAGCTATATTACAGGCAATAATACCTGATAAGATTATACTTAAAGGAATTTTAGTGTATGTTTGAATAGATAATTTCTACAATCTTAGCAGGAGAGGAATTTACACAAAACCTGTTATGGAATCAGACCAGCAATTTAGTCATTTGTTTGGCTTTCAATTTTTTCCAAAATATATTTCTTCAATTCATTAACAAAAATTTTTGCATCTGCTAAATCCTCGATAGCACTTGATTTTTCAGGAATTTCATAAACTGTATAATCAAAAAGCATTCTATTTTTATATAGCCTGTTATAAATTACAAGAAGGCTTTTATCAAAAATCTTATCCTCATAAATAAATTTTTTATTGAACCAACCTCTTAACTGACCGTGTTTTCCTGTTATAAAACCTTCAAGATAGCCTAAAGCAAGAACACAATAAAAAATTGCATAATAAAGTCTGTTTTGCGCATCAGAAAGCCAGTCATTATCAATATTCATTTTTGCGCTTAACAAAGCCTGTTCTGCTTTATCAAGAGAATGTCTAATCAATATTTTTCTGTCAGATTGCATAAAAAACACCTTTTTTAGTTACTTCATCAAAATAAAAAGGATTTAATTTTAATTTATCAAGTGTAAATACCTGAAAATCTATAAGCACATTATATTTATACTCAATATCCCCCACTATACCGCAAATATCAAGGTCTTTTTGCCTGTTTAATTCATCAAATAAGACTACAACATCAATATCGCTATCTTCTTTAAAATTTCCTTTTGCTCTTGAACCATAAAGATAAGAGCCTTTAAAATCGCTGTATTTTTCTTTTATAAGCCTGTTTAGTTCTTTTATTATTTCAGAGATGTTCATATTGTTTTTCCCTAATTTTAGTAACTACTTATTTTTAATTATATAATTCCAATTGCTAAATAATTTTATCTATGTCATCTTATAATAAGCTATATAAACAAATTTTAGAACAAAAGAAAAAATTATAAGCTATAAATAAATAGGACTAAGTTATTAAATATATTCTGTTTACTTTGCGGAGAATATACGATATAATCTCCGCATAAGTTGCGGAGTAAAAAATATGTATATTTATCAGGAAAAAAATTGGCCAGATTTTTACTGGAATCAGGAGAAAGTCCTAAAATCGTTATCAAATGTAAAGCTTTCTCAGGGTAAACTGCTTGGGAAAATGGACACACTTGGGTTTAACTTGAGAGAAGAGGCTAATTTAAATGTTTTAACTCAGGAAATTACAAAATCCAGTGAAATAGAAGGGGAAATTCTTGATAAGGAGCAAGTTCGTTCTTCAATTGCAAGGCGACTAGGCTTAGACATTGGAAGTGATGTTCCTATTAGTCGTAATGTTGAAGGTGTAGTTAAAATGATGTTGGACGCTACACAGCATTATGACAAACTGCTGACAGAAGAAAGGCTATTTGCGTGGAATGCCGCATTATTCCCGACAGGGTACAGCGGTATGTTTAAAATTGAAGTCGGAAATTTTCGTGATGACAAGAAAGGTCCTATGCAGGTAGTTTCTGGTCCAATAGGAAAAGAAACAGTTCATTTTCAAGCTCCTAATCCAACCTGTATTGAGGCTGAAATATCCCGCTTTATAGAATGGTTTAATGATTCAAATGAACTGGATAACATATTAAAAGCCGCTGTTGCACACTTATGGTTTGTTACACTACATCCTTTTGATGATGGAAATGGACGTATTGCAAGAGCATTGAGTGATATGTTACTTGCAAGGGCTGAAAATATAAGCCAAAGATTTTACAGTATGTCAGTACAGCTTACAAAAGAACGTAATGCCTACTATAATATGCTTGAAAGGACTCAAAAAGGTACACTTGATATAACAGATTGGATACTTTGGTTTCTGGACTGTCTTTTAAGAGCTATAGAAAATACAAAAGAAACTCTTACAGCCATTTTTAATAAAGCCTTATTCTGGCAAAAATTCTCAGGACAAATTTTAAACAACAGGCAAAAGAAAGTTATTAACAGGCTTCTTGATGGATTTGAGGGTAATTTAACATCTTCCAAATGGGCAAAACTTTGTAAATGTTCACAGGATACCGCTAATAGGGATATTGCAGAATTACTTGAAAAAAATATATTGTTTAAAATCGGTGCTGGACGTAGTACTCACTATGTTTTAAATATGGACGATTAAATAATTTCATTAAATAATGCGGAGATTAATGTGCTTATTCTCCGCATGTCTAAAAATTGCGTTCAACAGACTATAGTAAACCATTAAAATTGTTTTATTAATCCTTTGTTAAATAATTTTATCTATGTCATCTTATAATAAGATATATAAACAAATTTTAGAACAAAAGAAAAGATCAGTATATTTCTTATCTTTATTTATTAAAATAGATTTTAGTTCCTGGCATATTTATAAAGAGTAAATATTTCTCGCAAATCCTTGTTTGACATTTCGGTAATCCAGCTTTCGCCAGTTGAAACAGTTAAATCTGCAAGTTCTTTTTTAGATTTTATGATTTCGTCAATTTTTTCTTCAAAAGTTCCAAGTGTAATAAGCCTGTGAACAATGACGTTTTTATTTTGACCTATTCTGTATGCTCTGTCAGTTGCCTGATTTTCTACTGCCGGATTCCACCATAAATCATAATGAATGACATTTGATGCTTCTGTCAGATTTAAACCCGTTCCACCGGCTTTTAAAGAAATTATCATTAACCTTATTTTTCTTTCATTTTGGAAGGAATTGACCATTTCATCACGTTTTTTTCTTGTTACACCACCATGAAAAAATATTGCTTCTTCTTTCAATTCTTTTTTAATAATTTCCTGAAGAATATCGCCCATTTTCCTGTATTGAGTAAATATTAAAGCTTTTTCCCTGTTATCAAGGAGATTTTCTATTATAGAAATTGCTTTTGATGCTTTGCCGGAAAGTTCTGAATCAATATTTCCTTTATTTACAAAATGGGCAGGATGATTGCAAATCTGTTTAAGCGAGTTTATGAGCTTAAAAATGAGACCTTTTCTTTGAATGCCGTCAGAATCTTCAACCTGTTTCATTATATCTTCTACTACATTCTGATAAACCGCTGCCTGCTCTTTTGTTAAATAGCAGTATTCATCAAAAGAAATTTTGTCAGGCAGATCTGAAATTATTGACTTATCTGTTTTTAATCTGCGTAAAATAAACGGTGAGGTTGCTTTTTTAAACTTTTCAATGATATCCCTATCCTTGTATTTTTCGATAGGAGTTGCAAGTTCAGTCTTAAATTGAGTTAAAGAACCCATATAACCCTTATTTATAAAATCAAAAATATTCCAGAGTTCTGTTAATCTGTTTTCAACAGGAGTTCCTGTCATAGCAATATAATTATCGGTTTTTAGAGATTTTACAGCTTTTGTTTGAGCTGTTTCAGCATTTTTAATATTTTGAGCTTCATCAATAATAAGGAAATTCCAGTCTTTAGAGCTAAATTTCTTTAAATCACGCCTAAAAATACCGTAACTTGTAATTAAAACATCAATGTTTTTAAGATCAAGTTGCCTTTCAGTTCCGTGATAAATATTTAAATTTAATGATGGCGCAAATTTTCGGCATTCTTTTTCCCAGTTTCCAATAAGAGTCGTAGGACAGATTACAAGTGATGGTTTTAATTTTTTATTCTCGTTTTTATACTGTAAAAGTAGAGTTATAACCTGAATTGTTTTTCCAAGCCCCATATCATCAGCTATACACGAGCCAAACTGCTTTTTAGCGTTTGAATAAAGCCATTTAAAACCTCTTTCCTGATAGGGTCTTAAAGTTGCATTAAGATTTTCAGGCACTAAGACTTCTTCTATTTTTGTAAAATCATCAAGAACTCTCTTTAATGCTCCGTCAGCTTCAAATCTAATACCGTTTATTTCACCGGTAACGGCTGTGTATAAAGCCTGCATTGATGAGGTCATTTCAGGAATCGGCTCTTTAAGTTTATTTAAAATATTCTGCATTTCTTCAGGCTTTAGAAGAACATACTGATCTTTGTATTTAATTAGTCCCTGAGTTTCTTTTACAAGTTTTCTAAAGTCTTTTAAGCAAATAGCTTCATCACCCAGCGCAATTTCATAAGAAAAATTAAGCATTTCATGTAAATTAAGATAACTTTCACCTGTTTCATTAAATTTTTTGAGTTTTGCCTTTGCCTGCAAATTAGGAAAAGCAAGTTTTTTAAGCTCTTTTGGAAAGATTATTTCAATTCCAAGAACATTAAAAATATCTGCTGTTTTTAAAAATATCTCTGAAATTTTCTGAATAGATATTATTGGAGCGGTTTCACCTTTTGTATCAACAATATCTTTTAACTCTTTAAAATATTCTCCTGCTATTATTAGTTGATTCGCGACTTCGGCTCTGACTTTATCAGCAGGAAGTAAGAAAAATTCCTGAGTCTGTTTTGTTTTTTTTGATTTTGATTCCTTAAATAATTCTTTATATTGAATTATAGGGTCAAGCGAATTTTTTCTGTTAACAATATCAACAAAAACCTTAAAATTTTCACCTGTTGAGCTTTCAATTCTTACAAGAGGAGAAATATCCTTTTTACTTATATATAGTTTTTCAAGCCAGTTAAAAATACTCTGAGCTATGTTTTTTTCTGCAAAGTTACAGGCTTTAAACAGGTAATCATGAGAAAATACAGTAACTATTTTATCTGTATTTGCTATATTCTGATCTCTAAGAACACTTTTCACTATATAAGTAATAAAAAAAGAGAGTAAATCAACAATACCATCTTGTGACAGAAATTTATTTTTGTTGTTACAAATATCAACAGGCATTATTTGTTTTAATTTATCTATCATCTCCTGGATTTTTGAATCTTTGACAAGTGGAATATATCTGACAGTAAAAGCATCATCTGCTTCAAATATAATTTCCGGCAGGAATAAATTAGCTTTAACCAGTCCAAAAACCATAGAAGATAATATATTTAGAAAAGCAAAACTGTCTGAAGCTCTATCAAAATCAATATTTACAGTTGTGCTTAAAAAATAATCCAAAACAGATTTACTTTCAATCGTGCTGATTACCTTTGATCCTTTTATTTCAGATTTTTTATTTTTTGGATCAAAAACAGGCAAAATTGTTTTTTCAATATTAAATATAGGCGGATTCTTATCGTAGTCGTAAATAAGTGAATTTTTATAATTTAGATTATAACTTTTGGTTATTTCATCAATGATTTTTTGCTTGTCTTCAACAAAATTTTCCTTATCAGGAATAATTTTTATTTTAAACAGATTTTTTGGAGAATATGGGTCTTTTGCAAATTCAATCTGAAATTTATTTTTCTGCAAAGCAGGTTCTTTATCTATTTCTGAAATAATAAAAGGCAACTGCTGAGACGCAACTTTGTAGATATTTTCAACAAAAGTCTTAAAATTCCCCTCGTTATAAAAAGGCGGATTGTCTGGAAGCAATGATAAAAGAGATTTTATATCATATTTTGGAAATGAAAATTCAAATTCATCAATATTAATAGTTATTTCTTTGGGTTCAAGTTTTTCCGATTCAATGAATTTTTCTTTTATTGGGTTAATTTTTATTGTTTTTGTCTGAACTTCAATTCCTGATAGCTTAGTAAGTTCTGAAGTTTCAATCCCTTTCAGCTCAAACAATATAAAAGGGTCTTTATCCATTTCATTTGCAAGCATATAATATACCGCGGCAAGATGTTTGCAGGGATTGGCAGAGTCAGGACAGGAACAGCTCGATTTCAAATCTTTCCATCTTTTGGGAAGCAGTGTTATTTTTTCTTTTTCTATTAATTCAAGCAGTGTTTCAGGCAATTTACCCATTCCAAGTTCAATAGCAATAGAAGAATTTTGAGAAATTATTTCCTTAATTTTCTTGATTTCATCTTTTGTAAACTTTTCAAGACTGATTTTTATGCTGTATGAGTCATAATACGAGCCTTTAACACTGGCGGAGATGTTTCCGTTATTAATTTTAATATTTTTAACGCGTCCTTGATTAGCATAGGATTTACCCCTTGCCAGTCTATTTGAGTCAATCCTCTCAAGAGCTTCAATCCATGCCTGTCCCCACCATGTATTGCCGTATGTTTTTCTTCTGGTTTTTAACACTTAATGCCTCTGCAAAATAACAAATTAATTTATATAGATTGTTTTAAAATTAATTTTGTTCCTTCTTATACCAAGTTGTAATACATAAATATAACTTGTCATTCAGAGGGCGGAGCAGGCAAAATGGACAGCGAACTCGCGCGAGTCCCTGCTTCGCACGCTGTCCGCATTTCGCAGCGTAGCCCGAAAATCCCATGAGCGTTTGATTCTTAGATTGCTTCGCTTCGCTCGCAATAACATATTTGGATTGCAAATTGGTATTAATCATAGAAAATTTTATGGATCATCCGTAGTTGTGTATTGACATTTTTAATTTTAAGCTATTTCTAAATTTTATACTCTGCTTTTTCAGTATAAACTAGATAAAAAAACCCAAGTTAAACACGCAGATATTTACGCACTGAAATTATGCTTCCTCCGGCGCCAACAATAATGCCCATCATTAAAAGGGATAAAATAACAATGTTAATATTCATTGCCGGTGTTGAAACCTGAAAAAAATTAAAAAATTTGTTTAAATAATTTTGAAGTATACCAAGCGGAATCATGGAAATAACAGCTCCGCAAAGACCATAAAAAGCTCCTTGTAATATATATGGAGATTTAATATACCAATTGCTTACACCCATCATTCTCATAATTTCAATTTCCTGTTTTCTTGCCTGAATTACAAGATGAATAGTGTTACTAATGATAAATAAAGTAAGTCCTCCAAGGAAAATAAGAACAACAATCGTTGCAATATTTGTTATATCGCCTATTTTTTGTACTTTTCTGGCTAATTGCTGAGGATATTGGAGACCTTCAACTCCTTTAATCTGTTTAATTTTATTAACAACATTTTCCACATAATTTGTATTGTTAACTTTAATATGCAGTGTATTTGGAAGAGGATTTTTAATATCAGGCACATCCATCTGGGCTTTTAGATTTTCCCAAGCTTTATCCTTAGTTATAATATTGATTTTTTCTATATTGCCTATTTTAAGTATCTTTTGAGAAACAGACTGAGGATCTGCGCCGGCTTTAAGGTAAACAGAAATTTCCAGATTAGTTCCCAATTCCTGAACAAATGTAGAAATACCTAAACTGGTTCTGAATAAACAGCCAAATATACTTAAAATAGCTGCTATAGTGCTAATTATCACAAAATTCATTAGTCCTGTTCTATTTATGCCTTTAAATGTCTCTATTATAATTCTTGTAATTATTCTTAACTCTTTTGCTATACTTGATAAAAAGATAAAGTTCATAAGTTCCTCTAAAAATTATTCATAAGTTCCGGAGTATACATCTCTTATTATTTGACCTTTTTCAAGAGTGATTACTCTTTTTTTAAAATGATTTACAATAATTTGATCGTGTGTGGACACTAATACAGTAGTTCCACGCTGATTAATCTGTTCTAATATTTCAACAATTTCTAAAGAAGTTTGAGGATCGAGGTTTCCGGTTGGTTCATCGGCAATTAATAAAGGAGGACCATTTACTATTGCCCTTGCAATCCCTATTCTTTGCTGTTCGCCTCCTGAAAGTTCATTAGGTCTGGCATTTGCCTTATGAGATAAACCCACAACTGTAAGAGCGCCTTTTACGCGTTTGTCGATTTCTTTGGATCCCATACCCAAAGCCCTGATAACATAAGCAACATTATCATACGCGCTTTGTTTGGGCAAAAGTTTGAAATCCTGAAAAATAATGCCCATACGTCTTCTAAGATGAGGAACTTTTGAATGTGAAATTTTGGAAACATCGATTCCGCCAACTAAAACTTCGCCTTCTGTTGGAAATTCTTCTCTATATACTAATCTCATTATGGTTGATTTTCCTGCTCCGCTTGAACCAACAAGAAATACAAATTCTCCAACCCTTATATGCAGATTAATATTATCTATGGCATGGTGATCGTCATAAACTTTAGTCAGATTCCTTAGTCTTATCATTAACTGTTTTTTCTCTCTATCAGCTCTATTACCTCATTGATGAATTTTCCGGCTGTTAAACCGTATTCTATCATCAATTCATACTCTTTTCCACTTTGTCCGAATTTATCTTTCACACCAACTCTTTTGACTAAAACAGGATAATTTTCACTGACGCATTCACAAACTGCGCTGCCAAGTCCGCCGATGACTGAATGATTTTCTACTGTTAAAATTGCTCCAGTTTTTTTAACGCTTTTAATTATTGTATTTTCATCAAGAGGCTTAACTACCGGCACATTTATTATTTCAGCAAGAATACCTTTTTCTTCAAGTATTTTTGCGCACTCCAGAGCTTCGTATAAAGTTTCGCCATTAGCGGCTATTGTAACATCTAAGCCTTCTTTTAATATCCGCGCTTTTGGAAAATTAAATAAATACCTGTTTTCATCAAAAATCAGAGGAGTTTGAGGTCTGTTCAATCTTATATAAACAGGTCCTTTATATTCAGCTGCAAATTTTACGGCTTCTTTTGCTTCAATACTGTCAGCAGGAATTATAACCGTCATATTTGGTATTGATCTCATCAGGCTTATATCTTCCAAAGATTGATGGCTTGCTCCATCTTCGCCTACTGTAATGCCTCCATGTGTTGCAACGATTTTTACGTTAAAGCTAGGATAAGCAACAGAATTTCTAACCTGATCCCATGCCCTTCCTGATGCAAAAATAGCAAACGTGCTGACAAAAGGGATTTTTCCGCAGGTGCTGAGTCCGGCTGCTGTTCCTATTGCATCCTGTTCAGCCACGCCCATATTAAAAAATCTGTCCGGAAAAACTTTTGCAAACTTTCCTGTTTGCGTAGAACATGCTAAATCCGCATCGAGCACTACTATATCAGGATTTTTATGTCCCAATTCAACGAGAGTTTCTCCATAAGCAGCTCTTAATGAAGTTTTCACCAATTTATTATTAACCATGTTTTATATTCCTCTCAATTCTCTCATAGCTGTTTCAAACTCTTCTTTGTTCGGAGCTTTTCCATGCCATGAAGCATTATTTTCCATAAAGGAAATGCCTTTTCCTTTGACAGTATCAGCTATAATTACTACAGGAAGAGACTTTTCCTGTCCTAACAAAATAGATTTTTGAACAGCCTGATAGATTTCCTGACAATCATGCCCGTTAATTTTTAATACCTGCCATCCAAAAGCTTCCCATTTTTTATCAAGAGGCTCAACAGATTTAATATCTTCTGTGCATCCGTCAATTTGCAGACCGTTTCTGTCTACAATAGCTGTAACATTTCCAAGCTTATGATGAGAAGAAGTCATAGCAGCTTCCCATATTTGTCCTTCCTGAATTTCACCGTCTCCAAGCAAAACATAAACTCTCGAAGGTATTTTATCCAGCTTTAAGCCCAAAGCAATGCCGTTAGCCATAGATAATCCCTGTCCGAGAGAGCCTGTCGGAACTTCTATACCGGGTAAAATTCCAAAAGCGGGATGTCCCTGCAATCTGGAATTTAAACATCTGAAAGTAGACAGTTCTTCTTTGTCAAAATATCCTGTTTCTGCTAAAATAGCATACAATGTAGCAGAAGCATGCCCTTTTGAAAGAACAAATCTGTCTCTGTTTAAATATTCAGGATTTTTTGTCCAGTTATTATAATGCTTTAAACATTTAAAATATAATACTGTCAATATTTCGACTGCTGAAAGCGATCCTCCGGGATGTCCGGAATTAGCAGTATGAATCATAAAAATAACTTTTTCTCTAATTTTTTTTGTTATTGCAGCAAGCTCTTTAATTTCATTCTCGCTTAATTTGGGTAATTCTGTCATTTTAATGCTCTTTTCTTAATACTTGTACTTTTGTTGTCAAACATAATTTTTATAAAAAATAATGGTAATGACGGAAACATCCGTTTAAACCGTGATGGTTGAGAAATCAACCTGAATAACCATTCCAAACCAAATTTTCTAAAAAATTCCGGAGCCCTTTTAATTTTTTTTGCCCAGATGTCAAAACTTCCGCCAACACCGATCATTATTATAGAACTTAGCATTTGTTTATGTTTAGCTATCCATAATTCCTGTTTTGGAACACCCAAAGCTACAAACAAGACCTGGGGTTTGGAAATTTTTAATTCATCAATAATTCTAAGTTCTTCCTCCTCGTCAAAGTAGCCGTCATGCATAAAAACAATATTTATTGACTGATACTTTATTTTAAATTCTTTAATTACATTTTCAATAATATCTTTTGAAGCTCCTAAAAAACCTATAGCATAATTTTTTTGAACGCATCTTTGTATTAATGCTTCTGAAAATTCAATACCTGGTATTTGGCTGATATCTTTTATTCCCAATTTTTTAAGAGCAAGTATAATACCTGTGCCATCCGGAATTATAAGCTCTGCTTGTTCTATTATTCGGCTTAATTTAGGATTTCGGGTTGCCTGAATAATCATCTCAGGATTAATAGTTATAACCTGTCCGCCTTTTATTGATTTAATGCTGTCTTCTATAAAATCAACAGCATTTTCCATATTTACAAGATCAATGGGATAATTTAATATATATGCTCTTGTATTGTTTTTTTTAATTATTTCGTCCAATTTTTTAGCCTTTTTTTAGAGTTTGATTGTTCATTAATAATTTTAATCAACAAATCAATATTTTGTCGAGATTTACGTTCTTTTTTAGATGAAAAATCTCTTAATTTATCTTTATAATTATAATCTTTAGCAATTAATTTTTGTATTTTAGATGTTAATTCTTTTTCATTCATTTCATTTGCTAAAGTATGCAAAATTTCCGCTTCTTTTGATAAATTCTCTGTTTTTGGGTCATAAGATATACAAAAAACAGGAATACTATATTTAATAGAGATAAGAATAGCATGATACCTCATTGCAACAAGATAATCAAGCTGACTTATCAAAGAAATATTCTTAAATATTGATTGTCCTGCTATAAGCTGAATATCCAAATCCGGATTTAAACTTTTTAAAATTTTTTCAAGATTTCTTAAAATATCTAAATCTTTTGAATCCTGCAAAGAAATCAAAATCAACTGAAAATTTAAGTCTTTTAAATTTTTATTTAAGGAGTATGCAAGATTTTTTAATTTTTCTTCAGTTAATAAACACCAGTCTCTTAACTGAATCCCTATATTTAATTTTTCTTTAGTAATAATAAACTTTTCTTTATGCTTAATATTTTTATCTATACCCCATGCCGAATCTGTAGTTATAATAGAATTTTTTACACCTAAAACTTTAAGAAAATCACTACTTTCTTTATCTCTTACTGTAATCAAATCAACTTTTTTCAAAGTAAAACCGGTTAAAATTCGTCCTAATTTACTTTTAACAGGACCTATTCCCTGAGCATATATATAAATTTTTTTATTTAAAATTTTTGCCAAAAATATTAAACTTAAATAATAAAGCAAACTTTTAAAGCTTGTAACATCCTGTAAAAGGCTTCCTCCGCCACTTATAAATAAATCTGCATTTTTCATTTCATAAAAATTTTTTTTGAAATCGAATTTATAAATCGAATTTATATTATGATTTTTACTTGTTTTATCAGGATTATTTGAAATCGCAGTTATTTTAGAATTATTAATATTTTTTTTGATTTCTGATACTAAAGCATATAATATTGCTTCATCTCCAAAATTATCAAAGCCGTAATACCCGGATATTAAAATTTTTTTTGATTTCATAATTTTAACTAATTTCAATTATTAATTGTCTAAAATACTTTTATAATCTGTTATTTATGTATGAAATTATAAGTAATAAATAAGAAATTTTCACCTACTTATAAAATTGTTTGTGGAATTAATAGAAAAAATCCCGCAAAAACGGGATTTTGAGGATAGATTTACAAATTATGGAGTTTATAGAGGAGTTTTACACATATAGAAAAACTCTAAAAAGAAAAAAATTGCTTAATTCAAAAGAAAAATGTAATTTTTCTTTACATTTTTAATTAAATTATAAGTTTTGTTTAAAAAAGTTAATGAAATTTTGTAAACAAATTTAAAAATATTCTATATTAAGAATATTCTTCATTTATATTAAAAATACAAAAATAATATATTTTTTTCTCTTTAACAAATTTTTAATAAATTTTTATAGGAAAAATAGGAAAAAATAAGATTTAAAAATTTTTTATATTTTTATAAAAGCAAACAAAATCTATTTTAATAATTCTAAATTTTAAGGGGTTGGGGGAAGATATGGAAGAAAGATTTAATAAAATTATTAATATAGAAAAAGATAGACTGGGAAATAGCAGGAAACTTTATTCCAGCTTTGTTTTTGAAAAATCTGGCAGTAACAGGTTATTAGAATTTTCAAGGAATTATACAAAATACGACGAAATTTTAACTGAATTAGCTGATGTTAAAGAATTTTTCATAGACCCTTATGGCAATAAAAAACATTATTTTTCAAATTTTCAAGTTGAAAAGCCAAGATTTGAGATTTTAAAGCTTTTTAAACCGGGTGAGATTTTAAATTCCATTGTTAATAATCACAATATCTAAATGATCGAAAACCTATGAATGTGCCTTAGGCACTTTAGCCACTCTAAGGACTTTTAATTTGTCTCTTATTTCTGCTGCGCGCTCAAAATCCAGAATTTTTGCAGCCTGGTGCATTTCTTTTTCGAGTTTACTTATAACTTTGGATAAATCTTCAATAGATGTATGTGTTTTAACCATTTGTTCCGCTAAAACATCTTCAACGCTTCTAAATCCTCCTATTAATTCAAGCAAATTATTTGAAATATCTTTAACTATAGTTTTTGGAGTAATATTATGTTTTTTGTTGTATTCAATCTGAATAAGCCGTCTTCTGTCTGTTTCTTCCTTAGCTTTCTGAATACTGTTAGTCATTTTATCAGCATACATAATGACTTTACCCAAAGAATTTCTTGCAGCTCTGCCTATTGTTTGAATTAAACTTGTCTCTGACCTCAAAAAACCTTCTTTATCAGCATCCATAATAGCGACAAGAGTAACTTCCGGCAAATCTAATCCTTCTCTCAAAAGATTTACCCCAACCAGAACATCGAATTTACCTAATCTTAGGTCTCTTAAAATCTCGACTCTTTCAATAGACTTGATTTCGCTGTGTAAATACTTAACCCTTATTCCTAACTGCTGTAAATAATCAGCAAGATCCTCCGCCATTTTTTTAGTAAGGGTTGTGATTAATATTCTTTGATTTTTTTCTGCTCTTTCCTTGATTTCGCTCATTAAATCATCTACCTGATTTTCAGTGCTTCTAATTTCAACATCAGGATCAACAAGCCCGGTAGGTCTGATAATTTGTTCTACAATCTGGTCTGAATAATTTTGCTCAAATTCATTGGGAGTTGCTGACACATAAATTACCTGATTAATTCTTTCCCAAAATTCTTCTATTTTTAAAGGTCTGTTGTCTCTTGAACATGGAAGCCTGAAACCATAATCAATTAAAGTGTCCTTTCTTGCTCTGTCACCGTTGTACATTCCTTTTATCTGAGGAAGAGTAACATGAGATTCATCAATAACAACAAGAAAATCTTTTGGAAAATAATCAAGCAAAGTAGCAGACGGAGTTTCTGGCTTTCTTCTTTCTATAATTCTTGAATAATTTTCAACACCATTGCAATAACCGACTTCTCTAATCATTTCTATATCATGATAGGTTCTTTGCATTAATCTTTGAGCTTCTACCAATTTATTCTGGATTTTTAGCTCATTTACTCTTTCAATAAGCTCATTTTCTATTAATTTTGCAGTTTCATTAATACCCTCTTTGTCTGATAAATAATGAACAGCGGGAAAAATAATAACATCTTCGCAAAGTTCGATTATTTCTCCTGTTATTCTGTGAATCCTTGTTATTTTTTCTATTTCATCACCAAAAAACTGAATTTTGGTTATTGTATCTTCATAAGATGGTTGAATTTCAACTATATCTCCTCTTACCCTAAAATTTCCTCTTTTAAGTTCAATATCATTTCTTTTATAATGAGAGTTAACTAATGTCCTTAAAAGATCGTTACGATCCATTAAATCTCCCAGAGAAATTTTTATGGCTCCTTTAAAATAATTTTTAGGAAGTCCTAAACCATAAATACAGCTGACACTTGCTACTACCACAACATCATTTCTTTCAAACAAACTTCTTGTAGTGCTGTGCCTTAATCTGTCAATTTCATCATTAATGCTTGCTGTTTTTTCTATATATGTGTCAGTTTTTGGAATATATGCTTCGGGCTGATAATAATCATAATAACTTATAAAATATTCAACAGCGTTATTAGGCAATAATTCTTTCATTTCATTGTAAAGTTGAGCTGCAAGGGTCTTATTATGCGCAATTATCAAAGTTGCTTTCTGGACATTTTGTATAACATTTGCAATTGTAAATGTTTTTCCTGAACCTGTTACTCCCAGAAGGGTCTGATTTTTATATTTATTATTAATGCCGTAAGTTAAAGCTTCTATGGCTTTTGGCTGGTCTCCGGCAGGTGAAAATTTTGATACTACTTGAAAAGGTCTGGTCATAATTTATAAACCCATTTTAATTAATAATATTATAGGTTAAAATTGTATTTAAGAAAAAATTAGATTTTTATACTCAACTAAGATTGGTTTTTAAATTTATGTATAATAGGTAAGGATTTATTTATTCCCAAAAACATTTCTAAATTCAATTTGGGACTTGTATAAAAAGGTAACCAATATGGAAGAATCAAAAATAATTATTACAATTATAGGAATTGATAAAGTCGGAATAGTTGCCTCATTTGCAAATGTCCTGTCAAAATATCATGTAAATATTGAAGATATTAGACAAACTATTATGCAGGATTATTTTGCGATGATTATGATGGCAGATATTTCAAAATCTACAAGTTCCTTTCAGGAGCTTAAGGAAAACCTGTCAAATGCAGGCGCTAAAATGGATATGGAAGTTTGGGTGCAGAGAAAAAAGATTTTTGATAAAATGCACTCTATTTAAGATGTACTCAACCAAAATTGGATTTTAAAATATGTATGGAATTAATACAAGTTATATTTTAGAAACAATCGAGATGATAAGGCTTCATAATCTTGATATTAGGACTGTTACTCTTTCTTTAAGTCTTAGAGATTGTATGTCAAGGGATGTTAAAGAAGTGGGAGAAAAAATTTACGATAAAATTACTGCTTTAGCTAATAACCTGACCCATGTAGCTAAAGAAATCGAAGAAGAGTTTAGTATACCAATAATAAACAAACGTATTGCGGTAACCCCGATTTCTCTAATTGGAGAAAGCTGTATAAAATATGACTATGTATATCTTGCAAAAGTTCTGGATCAGGCGGCAAAAGCTGTAAAAGTCGATTTTATAGGCGGTTTTGGAGCGCTTGTTCAAAAAGGCTTTACAAAGGGTGATATGGCTCTTATTGAAAGTATTCCCGAAGCATTGCTTTTAACTGAAAGAGTGTGTTCATCCGTTAATGTAGCTTCTTCAAAAGCCGGAATTAATATGGATGCAGTGCTAAAAATGGGTAATATTATTAAACAGACAGCTGAGCTTACAGCAGATTGCGATGGCATTGGCGCAGCTAAATTAGTGGTCTTTTGTAATGTGCCTGAAGATAATCCTTTTATGGCAGGAGCTTTTCATGGATATGGAGAGCCTGAATGCGCTCTAAATATAGGTGTTAGCGGACCGGGAGTAATTCGGGCTGCAATTAAATCTTTACCCCAAAATGCAAATTTTGGAGAACTTGCAACTAAAATTAAAACGGTTGCTTATAAAATAACCACTACAGGCGAATTAATCGGAAGAGAAATAGCTCAGCGTTTAAATATACCTTTTGGGGTAATTGATCTGTCTCTTGCTCCGACCCCTGCTGTTGGCGACAGTATAGCAAATATTCTTGAAGCCATGGGTTTGGAAAAATGCGGTACGCACGGTACTACTGCCGCTCTTGCTTTATTGAATGACGCTGTTAAAAAAGGCGGTATTATGGCAAGTTCTTATGTTGGAGGATTAAGTGGGGCTTTTATTCCGGTAAGTGAGGATTCCGGCATGGTTGATGCTGTAAAATCAGGAGCTTTAAGTTTTGACAAGCTCGAAGCCATGACTTCTGTATGTTCTGTCGGTTTGGATATGATAGCCATACCCGGCAATACTTCCGCTGAAACAATATCAGGAATAATAGCCGATGAAATGGCTATAGGCATGATAAATAAAAAAACCACAGCAGTAAGAATAATACCTGTGCCAAATAAAAATATTGGCGATTACGCTGTATTTGGAGGTTTATTGGGAGAAGCGCCAATAATTTCAATAAACAGCTTTTCAAGTTCGGATTTTGTAAAAAGAGGGGGAAGGATTCCTGCTCCAATACATAGTTTAAATAATTAAATTTTATATTTTTATAAAAAATTTTATAAAAAATAGCAATTTTTATAAAAATATTGTTTTTTTATAAATAAGGGGGAATGTTAATTATAATTTTGGAATTATTTATACAAGTCCCAAATTAAGTTTAATGCCATTTTGCAATTTAAAAGGTATTAAATAAGCTGTCATCGCGAGACTACGTAGTAGCCGCGACGATCCATTTTATTCGATAAAGTTGAGTATAGCAAGGAAGAAAGGGAGAATATAATATGGGAAATATTTATGGTGATCCGTATGCAACATTTGGTTTATTTAATAATTATTATCCAAATTATCCAAACTGTCCTGGATTTATTCCAAGACCAAATCCAAATTTAAATCCATATCAGCAACCCATGTTTTTTAATTTATATAAAAATCCTTTTATAAATAGAGGCAAAACCGGAGGAATGCTTGGATTAAATTTACCTTTTGAAAATGAGAATGGAAAAGGAACTTTTGGAATTAATTGGGATATTGGAAATGATATTGTTACAGCAAATTTAGGTCTTGATTGTCTTTTGGATAATAATCTCAGAGGAATATTTAACTTTGATTGGAATATCTAATTTGATTTTTTACTGAGTAATATGAGCTAAAGAAATACTTACGTTTCTTAATCTTAGACTAAGAGTAAGAGCTATTTTTCTAATTATATGAACAGCAATTTTAGGTTTTGTAACCAATAGATTTTCAAAATTATCCCAGGTAAGTTCTGCAACAATCAAATCATTCAAAGTTATTACACTAGCGGATCTTCTTCCTCTATCAATAAGCGCCATTTCTCCAAAAATCTGAGGAGCTTGCAATTCAGCTAAAAGCACTTCATTTCCTTTATCGTTTTTCTTTAAAACTTTGACTGTTCCGTCCATGATAAAATACATTCCTGTTTGGATATCTCCTTCTTTAAATATGTATTGATTTGCATTAAATTTACGCAGGTTAAGAATTTCAGCTAATTTTTCCAAATCATCTTCACGAACATCGTAGAAAAAGGGGATTCTTGCCACATCTCTTTCTGTCAATTTATTTGAATAAGATATTATTTCCATTATTTTTACTTTGCATCTTTAATTTAAGAATTATATCCATTTAAATATTATTTTAACTTATTTATAATAAATATTATTTTACTATTTTTAATTAGCAAAAACAACATATAACTTTAATTTTTGCCTACGATTCCAATTAGAGGTGAAGAAGCATTTGCATAAGCTTTAATTTCTATTCTACCTGATTTATAGGCTATCCTGCCAGCTTCAACCCCGAGTTTAAATGCTTCAGCCATTCTAACAGGATCTTTTGCTTCAGCTATAGCAGTATTTACAATGATACAATCTGCTCCCATTTCCATTACCTGAGCTGCTTCTGATGGAACTCCAAGTCCTGCATCAACTACAACAGGCACTTGAGCTTGCTCAATTATTATTTTAATATTGGCAGCATTTTTAACTCCCTGTCCTGTTCCAATTGGAGAAGCTAAAGGCATTACAGTAGCACAACCTATTTCTTCCAATCTTTTTGCAAGTAGTGGATCGGCATTTATATATGGCAAAACCACAAAATCCTCTTCAATTAATCTTTTTGCGGCTTCAATAGTTGCTATTGGATCAGGAAGCAGATATTTTGGATCAGGAATAACTTCAAGTTTTACCCAGTTATTTATTCCCATTGCTTTTCCCAGTCTTGCAACCCTGATTGCTTCATCAACCGATTGACATCCTGCTGTGTTGGGAAGGATCCAAAAACGTTTTGTGTCAATATAGTTCATTAAACCCACATGACCTATTGCGCCAATATCCACTCTTCTGATTGCAACCGTTACAATTTCAGCTCCACTTGCTATATGAGCTTGCCTCATTGTTTCAAAATCTTTAAATTTACCTGTGCCAATTAATAAACGAGATTTAAAAGTTTTTCCTGCTATTGTTAAAGTCATATTACTCCTTTTTAAATTTAAAATATATTTTATAATTATTACTAATCATTTTTCTCTATTACTCTATAAACTATACTACTAAAATATTGGTGATTACCAATATTATCCTAAGTTTACATTATAAAAAATATAATTTCTTATATTTTTTGAACAATTTTTATAAAGATTTTGTTTTTATATAAGTAATTAATAAAAATGAGATACAAAAGTTGTATTAAACCACCCTACTTACACTGCTTTGCAAGTTGAATAGCATTAAATGGACTGTTTTGGATTTTACTACAAAAAACTTAAAAAGGAGGAATAACTATGTAACAAAAATATATTAATAAAATCTTTTAAGGAGGACACATATTTTATGGTTAAAGTTAATGATACTACAAAAAAATCTACAAGCTCCATTACCTTCGCAAATTTCCAATGTTTCCGAAAGACACGGTAAAAATATGTATGATCAATCGGTTTTTTATCATTCACAAGAAGGGTTAAAAGATATGGATGCAGATAAAGATAAAAAAGTAAGTATGGATGAATTCAAAAATTCAGAAGTAGGTCAAGCTGCAGGAGATCAAGCTGATGAGCTTTATAAATACCTCGAGGGTCTTGATGGGAAAGAAGGACTTTCTACTTCAGAGTATGGAGCTTTATTAGAATATGCTGATCGTAATAAAGATGGTAAAATTGATGAATCAGAAAAACAAACCTTCCTTAATGAAATAAATGATCCTGATTTCCTTGAAAAGCATGGCATTGAAATTGAAGAAAATCAACAAGAAATTGAAAAAAGTATGGAAAAGTTTAAAATACCTGTTGATTTTAAAAAATCACCTAAACCCATTTTATCATAGAAAATAATCTTTAAAATCACAAAAAGCCTAATCTTGTTGGAACTGTTGATGAATTATTCAAGGAACTTTATTCGTCAATAGTTCTTTACAATTAATGAAAACTCTTATTTTATATTCCATCTTGATAATTCATAGAATTACCTATATATTAATCTTATGATTAATACCCATATGGATAAAATAAATCCTGTGGAGGATGAAATTGGGTAGAAAAATCCAGAATAATTAAATTAAGCGGAGATTAATAATTATTGATAATTGGGTTGGTCGGAGTTTGGGTATTTTAAATGAGAATAAAAAAATTTTTTATAAGTATATTAACAATATTTTTTATAATATTTATAGGCGTTCTGGCTGCTAAGGCACAGGTTGGTCTGCCATCAGTAAATATAAGCATTGGACAGACTAATACTCCTGAAGAATTTAGCAAAGGGTTGCAAATTCTCGTTTTATTGACAATACTTACACTGGCTCCAAGTATACTCGTTATGACAACATCTTTTACAAGAATAGTGATAGTTTTGTCTTTGGTAAGACAAGCTTTGGGTACTGCTTCATTGCCTCCAAGTCAGGTAATAGTTGGTCTTGCTCTAATCTTGACTTTTTTTGTCATGTCTCCAACTATAAATGAAATAAATACTCAGGCATTTCAACCGTATATGAATAAAGAAATTACTCAACAGGTAGCCTTAAAAAAAGGTATCGAACCGTTAAGACAATTTATGTTTCGACAAACAGACGAAACTGACCTGGCTTTATTTGTCAGGATGGCAAAAATTAGTAATCCTACAACCACTTCAGATATTCCGACTTATGTTTTATTGCCTTCTTTTGTTATTAGCGAATTAAAAACAGCATTTAAAATAGGATTTATGATATTTATACCTTTTTTGGTTATTGACGTTGTAGTATCAAGTATTTTGGTATCAATGGGAATGTTATTTCTCCCGCCTGTTATGATTTCTTTACCATTCAAGATAATACTTTTTGTATTAATTGACGGATGGTATTTAATAGCAAAATCTCTGGTAATGGGATTTGTATAATTAATAGCAAATTTAAGGTGTTTTTATGTCTCAATTAGAATTTATTACTATTTTACAAAAAACATTGGTGTTAATTTTAGAGCTGTCATCCCCTGTTCTTTTTGTTAGCCTTAGTGTTGGACTTGCAATCAGTGTTTTTCAGTCTGTTACTCAAATTCAGGAAGCTACCCTGACTTTTGTGCCAAAAATTTTAGCCGGTATTTTAACCATCATTGTCTTAGCTCCATGGATGATTGAAGTATACATAAACAGCGTTAATGAACTGTTTGCAAACATGCAGAATTATATACATTAGGTTATGAATTATGAATCAAGACCTTTCTACGTTTTTTTCATTTCAAAGCTTGCTTGTTTTTCTTCTTGTTATGGCAAGAGTAAGCGGAATGATTTCAACAGCTCCGTTATTATCGACTTTTCCTATACCAATGATGGCAAAAGCAGGACTTGCAGCATTAAGCGCATTTATCATGTATCCTTTTGTTCTTAAAATTTCACTTTTTCAAATGCCTAATGACTTGATAACAATGTCAATAATGATATTTAAAGAACTTTTTGTAGGAATTTTGATAGGTTTTTGCGCAGAGCTGATTTTTATCGGTATTCAGATCGGAGGACAGCTTTTAAGTATACAAATGGGTTTAGCTATAGCAAACGCTCTTGATCCTGTTACAAAACAACAGGTGCCTGTTGTAGGACAGTTTTATTTATTTATGGCAAGTATGGTTTTTATATATTTAAATGGACATCATTGGCTATTTTCCTGTGTTTCTGAAAGTTATAACACAATTCCCATAGGGATAAATTTTGAATTTGTAACTAATATTGTGCCCAAAATATTATATTTTACCAGCCAATTATTCGCTATTGCTTTTAATTTAACTATACCTATATTTGGAATGCTTTTTATAATTGATATAGCATTGGCTCTTGTTTCAAAAATAATGCCTCAAATGAACATATTTATGGTGGGTTTGCCACTTAAAATATATGTGGGTTTAGCGCTTATGGGCTTTTTCATGTCAACAACCGCTGTTTATCTTACAGGATTAATGGGAAATATGTTAAATAGCTTAAAAAATATATTTATATAAAATGAGGAAATAAATGGCAAACGAACGCACAGAATCAGCAACGCCCAAGCGGCGCAACCAGGCAAGAAAAAAAGGACAAATTGCAAAAAGCCAGGATTTTAACTATGCAATAATGCTGTCTGTCGGTTTATATCTGCTTTATTTATACATGCCGTTTATTATTAACAGGTTTAAATTTATTACTATTCATACTTTTAGTAATCTTGATCCAAATTTAATAGACAGAGAAAATCTTACAGGATTTCTTTTTCCTTATCTTTCATTAATGTTCCTTATTCTTTTACCAATCTTAATGCCTCTTTTAGCTTGCGGAGTCTTGCTAAATTATTTTCAAATCGGTCCTCTTTTTACTCTTGAAACTATCAAGCCTGATTTTAGCAAGCTAAGTCCTATAGGCATTCTAAACGGTTTTAAAAAATTCTTTAATTTAAAAAGTTTAGTTGAGCTTGGAAAATCGTTTGTAAAAATGCTTATTATTGGCTCAGTTGCATATTCAGTTATTGATTCGCGAAAAAATGATATAATGAGTTTATTGGGCGCTGATCTTCAATTTATATTAGAAATTATAGGCAGTATTATATTTCAGATGTTTACGCAAATTTGTATAATACTAATTATTATTGGAATTATAGACAAAAAATATCAGAATTATGAATTTGAAAAATCTATTAAAATGACTAAAGAAGATGTTAAAGACGAACGTAAAAACGCAGAAGGCGATCCTCAAATCAAAGCAAAAATAAGAAACGTTCAAATGCGCTTTGCATTGCAAAGAATGATGAGCGCAATTCCATCCGCCAATGTTGTTATTAAAAATCCTACTCATTATGCTGTTGCTTTAAGGTATGATGCCAAAATTGCTCCGGCTCCCCAGATAGTTGCAAAGGGAGTAGATTTTGTAGCTTTTAAAATTTTGGAAGTCGCAAAAAATAATAATAGTCCTATAATTGAAAATAAGCCTCTTGCAAGAACTTTATACAAAATTGTTCCGCTGGACGGATTAATACCGGCAGAACTATTTGTTGCCGTAGCTGAAGTATTAGCTTATGTGTACAAAATTAATAAGAAGGTTATATGATAGGCAAATTCAAATTAACCGAATTAGTTCAAAATAATGATATTTTACTGGCAGTCGGGCTGGTTACCATAATTGGCATGATGCTTATTCCTTTGCCTACGTTGATTCTTGATATTTTTCTTACGATTAATATTTCTTTAGCAGTAGTAATTCTTCTTGTTTGTTTATATACGACCGAACCTCTTAAATATTCTTCATTTCCTACGATATTGCTTATTACTACTTTATTCAGGCTTGGATTGAATGTAAGTTCTACAAGATTGATTTTACTTCAGGCTAATGCGGGTGATGTTATTACTGCTTTCGGAAATTTCGTGGTTGGAGGAAATTATGTAGTTGGAGTTGTAATATTTGTAATTCTTGTAGTTATAAATTTTATGGTTATTACAAACGGCGCCGGCAGGGTTGCAGAGGTAGCAGCCAGATTTACTCTGGATGCCATGCCTGGAAAACAATTAAGCATAGATGCTGATTTAAACTCTGGATTGCTAAATGAGAGCGAAGCAAAGGCAAAAAGAAGGAAAATTGAAAGAGAAGCTGATTTTTACGGAACTATGGATGGCGCAAGCAAATTTGTAAAAGGAGATGCTACAGCCGGTATAGTTATTACATTTATCAATATTGCCGGTGGATTAATTATAGGAATGTGGCAGTTAAATATGAGATTTCAGGATGCATTGGCAACATATACTATTTTAACGGTAGGGGATGGTCTTGTTTCTCAATTGCCTGCTTTAATAATATCAACAGCAACAGGTTTGTTGGTTACAAGAGCAAGCGGACAGGATAAATCCTTAAGTAAAGACATTGAAGATGAAATGTTTAGTGATCCCAGAATACTTGGTGTGGTTTCAGGACTTTTATTCACATTGGGAATTGTGCCGGGACTTCCGACTGTGCCATTTTTTATAATAGGCGCTGCCAGCGGATTAGTTAGTTTTTATAAATTAATGGGACAAAAGAAAAAACAGGAAGAAGAAAAGGCTAGTGAAGTCAAAACAACAGGAAAACAAAAGAAAAAAGCTTCAAAAGAAAGTGTGATGGAACTTCTTAATGTTGAACCAATGGAAATAGAAATAGGATACAGGCTTGTTCCTCTTTTGGATATTGAACAAGGTGGAGATTTACTGGAAAGAATATCTCAAATAAGAAGGCAAACAGCTCTTGATTTTGGAATTGTTTTACCTTCTATAAGGGTTAGAGATAATTTGCAACTTGCTCCAAATTCTTACCAAATAAAGCTGAAAGGTATTCCTATTGAATTAGGAGAAGTTTATGCTGATCGTTTTCTTGCTATGAATGCCGGAATTGGAGAAACTAATCCGAATATAAAAGGAATAAAAGCTATTGAGCCTGCTTTTGGTTTACCTGCTTTGTGGGTAGAAGAAAAAGATAAAGAATATATTGAATCTATCGGATATACTGTGGTTAGCCCCTCAGCAGTCGTTTCAACTCATTTAACAGAAGTAATAAAGAAAAATGCCGCAGAAATTTTAACAAGAAGCGATGTTCAAACACTCGTTGACAATCTCAAAAAACATTCTGAATCTTTAGTTGAAGATATATTAAAAGATAATAATATTTCTTTAGTTGAAATACAAATAGTTTTGCAAAATTTATTAAGAGAAAGAGTTTCTATAAGAGATTTACAAACAATATTAGAGGCAGTAAACACTTATAGCAGAATTAGCAAAAATCCTGATTATTTAACCGAACAGTGTAGAATGTCCCTTGCAAGAAGTATTTGCAGACAAAATCTTAGTGATACAGGAGAATTGCTTGCTATAACTTTATCACCTGATATTGAAAATAATATTGCGGCAGGAATAAGCGCGGATGGACAAAGTTTGAGTCTTGATCCTGTCTTTACAAAAGTATTAATTGATAATCTCAACAGTGAAATAGAAAGGGTTCTAAGCAGTATTGGCAATCAACCGGTTATTTTATGCAGCGCCGGAATAAGACTTGCATTTAAAAGATTAATAGAAAGAACTTTTCCTCAAATTAGCGTTATGTCATATAATGAAATTGCAACAAATATAAATGCAAAGTCAGTTGGGATTATAAGATTAAATGCTATTACCTCAAAAACATAATATAATGAGTTTAATTATTCAAAAATATCGATCAAGATTAGCTGAATATCTTGAATTAATTAAATTTGAACATACTATATTTGCTCTGCCGTTTGCATTATCAGGCATGTTACTGGCTATACCTGACGGTTTCCCCAAAATTAACATTTTTATTTGGGTTATGCTGGCTATGCTTGGAGGAAGAACAGCCTCTATGGCATTGAATAGAATTATTGACGCTGATATTGATAAAGAAAATTTCAGAACAGCAAATAGAGCAATTCCATCAGGAAGTATAAAGAAAATTTCAGCTTTTATCTTAGCATTGCTGTCATTTGGTGTTTTAATTTTTGCTGTTTGGCATCTTCCTTTGATTTGCAGACAACTTCTTCCTATTGCTATAGTTATTTTAGCATTTTATTCATATACCAAAAGATTTACTATTTTGACGCATTTGATTTTAGGTTCTGCTTTAGGTTCTGCCTCAGCAGGGGGATGGCTTGCAGTAAGCGGAACAATCACATTGCCTGTAGTTATTTGGGGTTTAGCGATAGTTTTTTGGGTTGCCGGATTTGATATTATTTATGCTATTCAGGATATTGAGTTTGATAAAAAAAATAAACTTTTCAGCATACCGGCAAAATTTGGTATTGAAATCAGTTTGTTTATATCAAAAATATTTCATATAATAACAGTAATTCTGCTGATAATTTTGGGAAAAATTTGGGGAATCGGATATTTTTACTGGATTGGATTGGTTTTTGCAGGATTTATGTTGATATATGAACATTCTTTAATAAATAAAAATGATTTATCAAAAATCAATGTTGCTTTTTTCAATATAAATGGTTATGTCAGCATAGGTATTTTTCTCTTTATACTTCTTGATAAAGTTTTATAAAAAATGAGCAAGACACTAAAAAAACTTAAAGACACTTTAACTTATAGAGCTATAGTTTATTTAATTAGCGAAACTTTTGGCTGGTTTGAAAATTTAGGATACATAGGGATTAATTTAATTAATTCAGTAAAATATATTTTTACGGGAAATATCAATTTAAAAAACACTATAAGCCAATCAGCGAGATTTGGATTTGATTCTTTACCCATAACTTTACTGATGGTAGGTATATCAGGAATGATTATTGCTCTTCAGCTTGCTTATGAAATGGTTAAACAGGGCGCTGGAAATTATGTAGGATCATTGGTTGCAGTAGCTATTGTAAGAGAAATAGGTCCTATAATGGGAAGTTTTGCGGTAATTTCCATGGTGGGTTCGTCAATGGCTGCAGAAATAGGCACAATGAAAGTTACTGAGCAGATTGATGCAATGAAAGTATTAGGAATAAATCCTATTGGTTATTTAATTATTCCAAGAATTCTTGCAGGAGTTTTTATAATGCCGTTTGTTATTACACTTGCCAACACAGTAGGAATAATAGGAGGTTTAATAACAAGCAATATTATATCCGGCTTGAGCGCTTTAAATTATATTGATTCGGTCTGGTTTGGATTAACAGAAAAAGATATATTTGTAAGTCTTTTAAAAGCAGGGATTTTTGGAGGTATAATAGGCTTAATAAGTTCTTCATCAGGTTATAAAACTGAAGGAGGAGCAAAAGACGTTGGAAAAGCAACTACAGATGCTGTAGTCTGGTCATTTGTAACTGTAGTTATTACTGATTATATAATTTCATTAATATTTTTTGAATAAACTCAACTTGGGACTTGTATAAAATGTTAATTCAGCTTGAAAATATAACTAAATCATTTGATGAAAAGATTGTTTTAAAAAACATCAGCTTTAGTGTTGCTCCTGGTGAAGCCCTTGCAATAGTCGGCTTTAGCGGTTCAGGTAAAAGTACTGTATTAAAAATTATAAGTGGTCTTATCTCTCCGGATTCAGGTAAAGTCATGCTTGGAGACGACAATATCGGTATGGTTTTTCAATATTCAGCTCTTTTTGATTCATTAAGCATTTATGAAAATATTGCTTTTGCTCTTAAAGAAAGAAAAGATTTTAAGGAAAAATATACAGAAAACCAAATAAAAAAAATCGTTAAAGAAAAATTAAAAATGGTTGGTTTGTCTGATATAGAAGAAAAATTTCCAAGTGAGCTGTCAGGAGGAATGCAAAAGCGTGTTGGCTTTGCAAGGGCAATTGTTACAAATCCCAGAATAATTCTTTATGATGAGCCTACTGCCGGTTTAGATCCTGTTTCTTCTACAGTTATAGAAGATTATATCGTACAGCTTAAAAATGAGCTTAAAGCAGCGTCAATAGTTGTAACTCATCAAATGTCAACAATAACAAGGACAACTGACAAGATTATTATGTTATACAATAGTCAATTAGTTTGGCAGGGTACACCGCAAGAAATGCTTGAGTCAAGTGATCCTTATGCTTATCAATTTGTGCATGCTCAGAGGGAAGGTCCTATGCTTACAGCAGCAGGCTAAGTAGTTTATACTGAAAAAACAGAGCTTAAAATCTAAAAATAGCTTAAAGTTAAATAATAAAAAAAGTTAAAAAAATTCTATTTCAATAACTTGATTAATAATCCGGATTTTTAAAATACTGCCATAATCAATTTTTAATAAAACTGATTTTTTTAGAGGAATTTCTAAAATATATGAAATTATTGACCTCATTACTCCTGCATGAGTAATTATTGCTACTTTTTTATGATTTTTTTTAATTAATTCTTCGAAAAAATTAATGCTTCTTAAATAAAGATCATTAAAAGACTCGCCATTAGGGCAGGAAACAGATACAAAATCATCAACCCATAATTGAAAATCCTTTTTATTTATTGAGTCCCAATTTTTTAACTCCCAATCTCCAAAATTTATTTCCATAAGTCTTTTATCACTAATAAAAGAAGATTTACTAAGATACTTAGCTAATGCTGAACATCTTTTTAACGGGCTTGAATAGAAAAAAAGATCTTCTATATTTTGAAGATTTTTATTTATAACCTCAAATTCCTTTTCAAAATCAGTAGATAAATCAATATTTGATTGACCGTAACAAATGCCTTTTTCAATATTAGGCGAAGTATGTCTAATTAAATATATTTCCATAAAACTAAAACAAAAATATAAAACGTTATTTCAGTAATTTGTTGAACAGCACCAAGACAATCACCTGTATATCCTCCTATTTTTCCTCTAAAATAACGATTTAATATTTCTGTTATAAGAAAAACAGGAATAATTACAAAACAATATTGGTAACCAAGAAGAAAAATAGGCAGTAATCCAAATAATACAGCTATTATTAACTTATGAAAATTTAATTTTTTTGAAACCAGCTTAGATTTGCTTGTTTCATCATTTTCACGAACATAATTTAACCTGCGCATAGAAATTACAGCAGCAAAACGACTTAAACTATGCCCTGCAATAATTGTAAAAGGCAAAATTTTAGAATTTATCTCCAGTAAACAAAGATATTTTAATGCTAATAATAAGACTATTCCTAAAATTCCATAAGTCCCTACTCTGGAATCTTTCATTATATTGAGAATTTGTTCTTTTGTCCAACCTCCACCAAAGGCATCACAGACATCAGCCAAACCATCTTCGTGAAATGCGCCGGTAATAATAATTGTGCCAATCATGCTAAATAAAATAGCAATTGAATGAGAAAATATTTTAATGCTTAAAATATATATAACTGCTCCAAAACCACCTACAATCCATCCTATTAATGGAAAATATCCGGATGATTTACTTAAATATTCAGCTGAATAATTTCCAAATTTATAACAGGGTATTCTTGTAAAATAAGTCAAAGCAGTAAAAAATATTATTAATTCTTTTTTTATGTTTTTTTTTATATTTTGCATTCAGATTTAACAACAGAATTAGAAACATTTGCTGATTCAAAAGATGCCATTTTATTTAAAAATTCGACAGCTGATTGAATTATAGGATAAGCAACAGCCACGCCTGTACCTTCTCCCAATCTCATTCCCAGATCAAGAATCGGATCTGCTTCCAGGTATTCAAGCATTAATTTATGTCCGCGTTCATTTGATTTATGCGCAAAAATGCAATATTCGAGTATTGTTGGACAGATTTTTGTTGCAACAAGTAAAGCAGAAGAAGTTATAAATCCATCAATCATTAAAATCATGCCTAATTCTGCGGATTTTAACATAGCGCCAGCCATCATTGCTATTTCAAAACCTCCAAAAGTCGCTAAAACTGAAATAGGAGAGCTATCCACAGGATTATTATCAATTGCTTTTTGCAGAATTTCTTTTTTTATTCTGATTTTTTCATCATCAAGTCCTGTTCCGCGACCTACGCATTCTTTAACCGGAGTATCACATAAAAGGCTTAGTAATACAGTTGCGGATGATGTATTTCCAATGCCCATTTCTCCGAAACCTATAATATTACAGCCTTCTTTACAAACTGCTTCAGCGATTTCCGCTCCTTTAGCAATTGCTTCTATACATTGATCTTTGGTCATTGCCGGTTCAATCAAAAAATTTCCCGCGCCTTTAGCAATTTTTGCGTTTATTAAATCAGGATGAGGCTCAAAATCAAATGCTACTCCCGCATCAATAATTTTTATGTCAATATTATTTTGCTTTGTAAAAACATTGATACCTGCTCCTTTATTTAAAAAATTAAGCACCATTTGATAGGTTACTTCCTGTGGATAAAGACTGACACCTTCTTTTGCTATACCATGATCTCCGGCAAAAACCAGCATTACGGGTTTTTTTAACTCAGGAGTTAATGTATTTTGTATACATCCTATTTTTAAGGCTAATTCTTCTAATTTCCCTAATGATCCTAATGGTTTGGTTTTTAAATTTATTTTTTCCTGCAATGCTTTATATAAATCAGTTGATACAGGTTTAATATTAAAATTTAACATGCCAGTATACTCCTTTTTTATACTTTTATAATTATTAAATTTATGTTTTTATCAAAAAAAAGTCAACTTATAATAAAATTAAATTATTAAAAGAGTGTTTTTAGATTTTTGAATTTTTAAATTTATGTTA
>JAZDPZ010000051.1:0-31789 GCA_043797105.1 bacterium
AATCTTCCAAAATATTTTTAAGTTCAACATCATAACATTCAAGGTTAGGCGCTGAAATTAAAATCCCATTTTCTCTATCTACTTGACCTGCTGCGCCAATTCCTATTGAGGCTATTTGTGAAATAGGAATCTGGGCTTTGCATAAAGATTTTTCTATAGCTTCAATAATTTTTTGAAGAATTATATCTTTACCTTTTTCTTTTTTAGTGCGTTTTTTAGAGGAGTCTATAACAGCTCCATCTTCTGTATTTACAACCCCGGCAAGTATTTTTGTGCCTCCAAGATCAACACCTATGGAATAACTGCTCATATTTTTAACTAATCCCCCTTAACCTGATTTTCTAAATCTCTTATGTTATAAATATACTATATTATTCAGGTTTTTTATACTATATAAAAATTTTAATTAAAAAGACTTAATTATTACAAAAAGTTAATAATATATTGCAAATATATAAAAAAGTAGCAATTTTTATATATTTGTGTATTTTATATTAATAAGAGAGATTACCTAATCAAATAAAAATTAATTTCTAAAAAAGATTACCACATATTCGAAGGAGACAAGCATATGAAAAAAGGCAAAACTTTTAAGTATTTAAGGTTTTCTAAAAGCAGTGTATACTGAATTTAAATTATTATATTCTAACTTTTTAATGTTTATTACATAATATTAAGAGAATATTGTTGAAATATATATAAATTAGCAATTTCTTATAGTAGGTTGTTTTTATATAAATGGGCGAATGAAAAATGAAAATAATAAGAAAAAAACAAATAAAATTAATTTCAAATAAGGAAATCTTGGATGGTAATAAAACATTCAAAGAAGAAGAGGTAGAGAATAAATTAGTGAAGATGGAGGATGAAAAATGGCAAGAGTATTAATTTCAATGCCGGAAGAATTTTTGAACATGATCGATCAAATAGCAGAAAATGAACAGAGATCAAGAAGTGAACTTATTAGAGAAGCTTTGAGAACTTATATTCATAAAGCAAAAGTTAGAGAAAATACACTCGCAAGTAAGAATGCAACAATATTAGAAGCTCTACTAGACTGATGACGAGGAGATTGGGGTAATTTAAATATATGGGGGATAGCATGCATAAACAGCTTAACAGCTGTTTTTTTTTGCAAAATTTTTCTCCATATAAACAAGCAATTCTATAAAGCTTATTGTTTTTATATATATAAGTAATCCCCAATAACTAGCTTAATTTTAAAAATGTAATTTATCGCACTGAAAGTACGCAAATTTTGTCAGTCTCTGTTTAATTAGAAAAATTTTTGCATATTATATTATTTACCACTATCACACTATGAGGAGAAAAACCATGTCGCGCATAGAGTTATTAATGAAACAATTAGGTCTGGAATCTGACCTGATAAAATCTACTATTTCTAAAATTGAAGGAATTTGTCAAAATTATTATGAAGAAGATGTTGACACATTTTATCGCTTGGAGCTTGGCGGCAACGGCGATGGAAATAATTAGTTTTAGTTAATTTTAATTAGTTTAGTAGAGATAAACCGCCTTAGAGGAGTATTTAAAATGGTTACAAGAACAAGTGCTATAAGAGAGTATATTACGGTATTACTTCAGGAATATAAAGATTCAAAAGATCCAGGTGAAAGAAGCCAAATAAAATCCAAAGCACAAGCTGCTGCGAAGGACGCAGATTCTGGCGGCGGCAATAAAACATCATCATCAGATAGTGGTCATGGCGCCACTGGTACTGCTCCTATAGGACATGGTACGCCTGATGATCGTGATGAGGCTACACAAGCACGTGATAAAGGGATAATAAAAGATATAAACGAAGAATTCGGAACAGATTCAAATGACTTATACAGCTTTGTAGAAAAAGCAGAATCAGGTGATTCAAGAATAAAAATACTCGATAAAGATGGTAATGTAAAAGATAAATACGAAAGAGGAGATGTTTTTGAGATTCAAACAAAAGACCATGGAACAGTAAAAGTTCAACCAGGCGGTGATGGCGCTTTTGATGGACTTGATGATCGGGTCTTATCAACTGGTGGAGAAACAGCAGCCAAAGCAGTGCATGCCGCAGGAAAGACTACACCGAAAGCAGAAGCGCAGAGTTCCGGTGATCCTGGTAAACCTCAAAAAACTCATCAATCCGGTGGTTCCAGTGACAATCCTAATCCTTATGAAGATAATTGGGACGACTTCATGACATGGCTTTTATATACACTGAATAATCAAAATTAGTAAGATAAAATTTTGTTTAATATCAGAAACTTGAGGTTTTAATCTCAAGTTTCTGATTAGCTCGTTCACTTTTATCTTTAAATCTTTTATACTTTTAATAGAACTGGAGAAATAAAAATGACTAATGAAACTAAAAACAGTAAAATTGATATAATTTTTACTTTGCCGCCGCAGTGGACTCCTTTGAGTCCGTATTATGCTTTGCCTATATTGACCGGAGAGATGAAAAAAGCCGGTTATAGCTGTGTTATAAAAGATTTAAATATTGATTTTTTCAATAGAATATTATCTCCGGAATTTTTATCCTGGTGTAGAATTACAGCAAATAAAAGACTTGAATCTCTGGAATTTGATTTTTACAATGCTTTAGCTGATAGAGGTGTGGTTGTTTTTTCAGATTCCACCCAAAATCTATGCCTGGAAATACAGGATAAAATTGATAAAAGCGAATTATATTGGGATATTGTAATAAAAAATATTAATAAAGCTAAAAATATGCTAAAGGATAAAGAAGAATTTTATAATCCTCAAAATATGGCATGGGCTTTTAATATAATTATGAAAGCTTTGGAAATAGCCAGCCTGCCATATTTTCCATCAAAAATTATGCTTCGGGATTTCAAAAACCGAAATCACAAATTAACTATGGAATCTGTTATTGAAGCAATTAACAATGAAGATGAAAATCCTTTTTCAGATTATTATAAACTGATTTTACCTTCATTTAGCGAACTAAATCCTAAAATAATAGGCATATCTATTAATGCTTTTTCTCAGGTAGTAAGCGGTTTAACTTTAGCAAAGCTGCTTAAAGATAATTTGCCTGAGTCTCATATATCTATTGGCGGGAATTTCTTTACAAGAGTTACTGCTACATTAGTAAATAAACCTGATTTTTTTAAGTATTTTTGTCATTCTCTTATTTATGAAGAAGGAGAAAAACCTTCTTTAAAACTTATTGAGGCAATAAAAACAGACGGCGATCTTTCAAAAGTGCCTAATATACTTTATCTTGACAATGAAAAAGTTATTATGACCGAAAAATGTGAACCCAAAAAGCTTGACGAAATTGCTGAACCTGATTTATCAGGAATTGATCTGGATGCTTATTTATCTCCTGAAATTGTACTCCCTATTCAGGCTTCCAGAGGATGCTACTGGGGAAAATGCACTTTTTGCGATCATGATTTTGGAGTTAATTATAATCTTAAATCTTGTGAAAAATTAATTTTTGAATTGAAAGTTTTAAAAGAAAAATATGGCATAAAACATTTTGAATTTATAGATGAATCTATTTCTCCTTCATATATGAAAAAAATGAGTCAGGCAATACTCGATAATAATCTGGATATCAGATGGTTTATGTATGCAAGAACAGAAAAAGGATTTTCGCAGGAACTCCTCGATCTTGCATATAAAGCAGGATGCAGAATGATAATGTGGGGTGTAGAGAGCGGTTCTAAGAGAATAATGGAGTTAATTAATAAAGGAATTGATTTAGATAATAGATTTGAACCTTTGAAAAGAGCAAACGCAGCGAAAATATGGAATTTTTGTTTTACTTTTTTTGGTTTTCCAACTGAAACTGCTGAAGAAGCAATGGAATCCATAAATATGATTATGGATAATAAAAATATAATAAATTCTTATGGCATGAGCACATTTTCATTAGGAAAACATACAAAACTGCGTGAAGAACCCGAAAATTTTTCTATAGTAAATATTAGGGAAGATGAAGAAGATTTATCAATAAAATTACACTATGATGTGCTTAAAGGAATGACTCCCAATCAGATAATTAAAGCAACTGAATTATGCACAGAAGTTAGTGAAAAGATTTATCATGTTCCTTTATGGTTTTCTATAGGATTTAGAGAATTTCTTCATCTTTATTTGGATAAATGGGGTTTTGATTATGTACAGAAATATTCTTATATAGATCCTCAAAAAGCCGAAAAATACAAAAAATAAATCCGGAAATTTTTTTATTTTTTACAATTTTTAAAAAAGGAAAAATTATTTAACAATTGAAGTATTTTACTTTCTTAAGTTATATAATTGTAAATACCGTTAAAGTTATTTTGTCTTGAACAGGAGTCTTTATGTTAATTGTAATGAAACCAAACGCCCAGGAAGCGCAAATAAATAAAGTTGTAGCCTTTATAGAAAATGAGGGATTTGATGCTCATATATCAAAAGGTGAAATTAATACCGTAATCGGTGCAGTTGGCGGTAAAATGATTGATACCAGGAATATTGAACTCATTGAAGGAGTTCATGAGGTTATAAGAATCACATCAAGTTATAAACTTGCAAGCCGAACTTTCAAAAATGAAAATACAGTAATAAAAATTAAAGATTTAGAAATTGGCGGAGATCAATTAAGCTTGATTGCCGGACCTTGCACAGTTGAATCACTCGATCAAATCAAGCAGATTGCTTCCAAATTAAAAGCTGTAAATGTATCTATGTTGAGAGGAGGGGCTTTTAAACCCAGAACATCTCCTTACAGTTTTCAAGGATTGGGAGAAGAAGGTCTAAAAATACTGCAGGAAGTATCTAATGAATATAATATGCTTGTAGTTTCAGAAATAATGGAAATTTCTCAGCTTCCATTGTTTTTAAAATATGTTGATATTTTGCAGGTTGGCGCAAGAAATATGCAAAATTTTAATTTATTAAAAGAATTGGGTTATATTGATAAGCCTATTTTATTAAAAAGAGGACTTTCTGCAACTATTGAAGAACTTTTGATGTCTGCTGAATATATTATGTCCGGTGGAAACAGAGATGTAATACTTTGTGAAAGAGGCATAAGGACTTTTGAAAATGCTACAAGAAATACTCTTGATATTTCTGCCATACCTGTCATCAAAAAACTTAGCCATCTACCGATAATAGTTGATCCAAGCCATGGAACAGGTTTAAGGGACAAGGTTGCTCCTTTATCAAGAGCGGCAATTGCGGCAGGAGCCGACGGAATTATGATAGAAGTTCATCATTCTCCTGATACAGCTCTTTGTGACGGAGCGCAATCTCTTTATCCGGATCAATTTGAAAAATTAATCGAAGAATTAAAAATTATTGCCCCTGTAGTAGGCAAAAAACTATAAATATTTAAATTTTTATTTAAGGGATTAAAAATGTCATATAAATTAACAAAAGTTTTTTTTGCGCTTAATATTTTATTAATTATTTATACTAATGTTTCTTTTGCGGCTGAGCCAAAAATAATTTATGAACAATGCTACGCCACTAAAATCAGCGGTTCTAAAATAGGCTATAGCTGCACAACTCAAAAAGAAAAACAGGATGATAATAAAAAACTTATTATTACAGACAGATATTCTGAACAGGAATTTAAACGATCTGATTTTACGGTAAAAATAGTTCAGGATATTCAATTTGTTGAAGATGATCTGGAAAATCTAATTTCTTTTTCCGCAAAAATTGAAAGTCTGGGTGAAAGCATAAATATTGAAGGAAAATTTATTTCTCCTGACACAGTATCTATTACTTCTTTTGTAAACGGAATTAAAGAAACCAAACAGTTTAAACTAAATCAAAAAATTCTCTTTCCTTATGCAATAGATAAGCTTTTTAAAAACTCAAAAGAAAAAATAATTCAATATTCAACTTTAGAGCCGGTTTCTGACCTTCGAGTCGTAAATATTAAAGCAGAAAAGACAGGGTCTGAATCTCTGCCGGATGATAATTTAAATGAAAAATATATAAAATATAAAATTTCTATAGATTTGCTCCCAAATACTGATAATTATGAATGGCATGATACTAAAGGAAAATTAGTAAAAGAAATTTCTTCCATTCTTAATATTGAACAGGTTGCAGTTAATAAAAATCAAATTCTTGATGAAGATGAAAAAGTTGATATATTCTCTAAAAGCTTAATACCAATAGATACAGAGATTAAAAATTCTTTATTTCTTGAACAGGCAAATTATAAAATTACGGTTCAGGATATTAATCCTGAAAAAATATTTATTTCTGATGAAAGACAAAGAATTATACAAATTAAGGACAATACTGTTTACCTAAAAATTAAAAATGAACGAATAAATGATGAAAAATTTAATTATCCAATTCATAAAAAAGGATATCTGGAATATTTAAGCTCTGGTCCATTTATTACTTCTAATGACGAATCAATAAAAAAACAAGCTTCTTTGCTTGTTGGACAGGAAAAAGACGCTTATAAAACTGTAAAAAAAATGGAAAGATGGGTTTATAAAAATATAACCAGCAAAGATTTTTCTATTAATTTTGCTAATGCTTCAGAAGTTTTTAAATTAAGAGAGGGAGACTGCACAGAGCATGCTATTTTACTTGCGTCTTTACTGAGGGCAGCAGAAATACCTTCAAAAATTGTTGTGGGATTGATGTATACAGATATTCCCGAATCAGGTTTTGCTTATCACATGTGGGTTAAAGCTTATATAGGAGCGGGTCAGTGGATAAATTTGGATCCAAGTTTAGCTGATGATAATTTTAGTCCTGCGCATATTGCTCTTTGTGAAAGCGCTCTTAATAATATATCCGATAAAACAGACATAATTTTAAATGTTATAAAAAGTTTTTCAAAGCTTAAAATAAATGTCCTTAATTATACCGGCATGGTAAATAATATCAGCAAAATTTCCCTTTCAGACCAAAACAAACAGTCAGACCAAAAAAATAACGAATCTGTATTTTTAAAATTTTTAACAGATAATAACGGTCCGGTAAAAAAAATCAGTTTAAAAAATAATAACGGAGAAAGCGCTGTATCTGAAGTTGAATTACAAAAAAAATCATCTGATGACTATATAAGATCAGGTTTTTATAATTTTTCTAAAGGCAAGATAATTGAAGCTAAAGATGATTTTAACAAAGCTTCTAAATTAATACCTTTTAATGATGATTTTTCCGATGTAAAATTGGCTGTTAAGCTGGCATCACTAGGTTTATTCAGTCTTGCCGAAGAAAGATTAAAAAATGTCCATGACCGTGAAATATGGGATTTACAAATAGCTAATATTAAAAATATTTATTTTCCTTTAGAAATTAATTCTCTGGATCAGGAATTAATTTTAGCTAAAGCTCTAAATAAAATTGATTTTCAGGATAATCCCGATGAAGCTGTTTATTTGATAAATGAAAATAAAGATATTTTTAAAAATTCTGATTTTGCTTATTTTTTACTTACCAAAGCTTATGTAAAGAAAAATAATATTAATAAAGCTTTAGAAGAACTGAATAAAGCTATTGAAATCAATCCTGATAATTTTAGCTATAGACTTGAATTAGCTAAATTATACATACTAAAAAATGACCTTAAAAAAGCCAAAAAAGAAATAGACTTTTTATTAAAACAAGATATTATTGATAACAAATTTATTGAATTAGTTAAAACTGAATTATATTGGCTTAAATTCAAGGATGAAAGAAAAAATAACGTTAAAAGTCAATTTTTTCTAGCCAAATACTATGAAACAAAAGGAGAATTTAAGGCAGCCATTGATATTTTAAGTGAATTAATAAATAACAAATCTAAAGAATCTTATGTTTATGCTCTTTTAGGCAACATTTATTTTCATCTGAATAATATTGATAAAGCGGAAGCAAATTATCAATTAGCTCTAAAATATGATAAAGAAAATCCGAAAGCTATGCTGGGGCTTGGAAATATTAAAGCTACCGAGGGAAAATTTACGGATTCTCTGGCTGAATATCTCAAAGCTGCAAGGATTAATCCAAAATCTACTGAAATATTACTTGCTCTGGCTGATAATTACAGATTTTTATCACAGGAAGAATTATCCTACAAGTATTACGATCAGGTTTTAAAGCTTGATAGCAATAATTATAAGGCTAATTATAATATAGGCTTAATGTATATAAATTCTGAAAATCTTGATGAAGCTAAACAAATATTTAAAAAAACTTTGTCAATAAATCCTTTTGCTTCTGAAAGCTGGTTGGAATTAGCTAAAATTGAAATAAATAGAAAAAATTATTTTCTGGCAAAAACATATCTTGATTCAGTAAATTATATAGATCAGCAAAATCCTCAGTATTATTATAATTTAGGATTAATCAACAAATATAATGATAATTATTCATCAGCAAAAATTAACTTTAAAAAAGCCTTACAATTAAAACCTGATTATATTGAGGCGATATCTGAGATGAAAAAGCTTAATTAGTTTATACTGAAACACTAAATTATTATATGTTATTTTAAGACCAATGCATAACTAAGGCATGTACAAATAAAAAAGATTCCAATAAAATATAAATATAGTAATATATTGGAGAAATTAAAATGTCATTTTTTATGATAGGAGCAAATAAGCAGATAAGCGAAACCAATAAACTAATGATAATACTAAAAATACTGAATTGGAAAAAACTTGCGAAAAATATTTAAAAAATGTTCATAAAAACGATATTAATCCACAAGGCGGACAAAAAGCCTTTGATAATTTAAAAATGTTTAAAACATTATTATTACAGCAATGGCACAGTTTAAGCGATGAACAGACAGAAGAAGCATTATGCGTAAGAATAGATTTTATGATGTTTACAGGATTTGAGCTCAACGATGATATTCCTGATTCTACGACAATATACAGGTTCAGGAATAAATTGATAAAAAAGAATCTTGATACAAAATTGTTTGAAGAAATTAATCAACAATTAGAAAAACTTGGATTAAAAGTGGAAAAAGCAGACGGAGCAGTGATAGACGCTATAATTATAGAATCAGCATCAAGACGGACAATAAATATAGAAAAAGACAGAGAGGAAGAAAAGGTTAAAATACAGGTAGAAGAATCGAAAGACCCCGAAGAAATCAAAAGACTGATTTATACTACAAACACAATAGAAGCTTTTAACAGGGCTGTTCGTAAGGTTACAAAGATAAAAACTTCTTTCAGGAATAATGACAGTTTATTCAAGCTCTTATACCTTGTAAGTCAAAATATTAGTGAAAAATGGACAATGCCTATTCATAACTGGTCGTTAATTTTTCAGCAACTTAGCGTATACTTTGAAGGGAGATTCCAATAATGTAATCTCCCATTCAAAATATATTATATAAATTTAATTTATATGAAAATCAGAAAAATTTGTTAAGAACCCGTCTTAATTATGTATTGCAACTTGGTATCAGAGTATTATACTTTGCCACTTATTATATCGTCCATAGTAGGATCATGCTTATATACTGTACCATTTATTATATCGTCCATAGTAGGATCTTTAGAGTTTTTATCATCCTGACCTAAGAGACTTAAAAGTAACATCAAAATTTGTAATAAAAATTTAAGCAAAAAATCTTGGTCTTTAGAGTTTTTATCAGGTTTTTTCTTTTTAGAATTATCATACCACTTATTATCTTCATTATCCTCATCACCGCCAATAAAAATAATAATAACATCGTTTTCTTGGGCTTGAGATTTTTCATATGATGACGAAGAAATAATTGATGATAAAAGATCAGGCTTAATTGTAGTCATATTCAAGGCTCCTCTTCAATATAAAGTAACACTCTAAATCTTTATAAAATTCAAAAAAATTTATTATTTTCTTCTAAAAACTATTGGGAAATCTTACAAAAAAATTTTTAAAATAAAATTTATTATTTTCTTCTAAAAATCATTGCTTATAAAACTCCTATTCTTCATAAACTCTTGTTTTTCATAAACTCTTGTTTTTAATGTGGCTGATGTGGCTTGGTGCTCCTATTTATATAAAAACAAAAAGAAAATAAAAATTGCTTAAACTTTATATAAAATTTAAACATTTTTTATGCTTTAAAATGAGGCTACTTAGCTTACAAAGTATTTTATGCTAATTTGCATTCAATTCCTTATAAACAAGGGGTTGCAACCCCTTGTTTATAAGGATCATTAATAATTTTTTGATTGCAAAATGGTATTAGTCTATTTTATAGTATTCTCTATAGCTGTTAATAATATTTATAGGTATTTTTTCGCCTTCCTGAAGTATAAAAGCAAGCATTTCTATATAATCATCCTGTTCCTTTGTATATTCCAGACTTGCATTTCTATGATCTTCGTCTGCTTCATAGTGTATAAGAGCATGCCATGCGCATTGAACAGAAGGATCTTTAATATTTTTTGGAAAGCTTTTAAGAGCTTCTCTTACACATAAATTTTTTGTCAAAACTTTAAAAATTAATTTTGATACTAATTTTCTTGCTTCAATAAAAAAAAATTTTTCTTTATTCATTTGGTAAAATTTTCAATAAAATTTGAATTACTTCTTGATGAATATCATTAATTTGTCTATTTGCATTGATTAGTCTAATTCTTTGAGGATATTTTTTTGCCAAATCAAGGTATCCTTCCCTGACTTTTTGATGAAAATTTATAGCTTCTGATTCAAGCCTGTCTTTATTGTTGCCTAATCTGCTCATTGCTGTTTTTGTATCAATATCAAAAAGCAAAGTTAAATCAGGCATTAAAGAATGAGTTACTAAATCATTAAGATCCATTATTTTATGAATATCTAAGCCCCTGGCATAACCCTGATAAGCAAGAGTAGAATCAATATAACGATCACAAAAAACTAAATTACCCATATTTAGCGCAGGTATAATTTTTTCTTCAATATGTTGAGATCTATCTGCAAGATACAAAAATAATTCACAAAAAGGAAATATTTTCCCCTGATAATTTAAGAGTATATCACGAATACGTATCCCTAATTGCGTTCCGCCAGGATCACGAGTAGTTATAAAATCTATATTATTTTTTTTAAAATATTCTGCTGTTAAATTTAACTGTGTTGTTTTTCCTGAACCGTCAGCGCCTTCAAATGTTATAAAAAGACCTTTTTTATCCTGCATTATTTTTATACCTTTAATTATCTAATTATCCCAAAACTACCCTAAGTCTTTTGTTTGGTTCTTCACCAATGCTTATGCTTTTTAAATTATGTTGTTCTATAAGTTCAAGCTGGAGCTTTCTTATCTGAGGTTTTCTTGGTTCAAGTTCAATCTCGGAAGCTCCGTTTAAAACTTTGTAAACAGCGCTTTTAACTTCCTGCAAAGCTGCTTCTGTCTCATCAAAATATGCTGTCTTTATTTCATCGCCAGGCATATCCTGAATATTAAATATTTCTTTTAAAACTTTTTGGATTTGCGGCATTGTATTTGATTTTACTAAATATACAGGAAGGGAATAATTTTTTGCAATATTTAAAATTTTTGCGCTGTTTTTTGCATAACCTTTATGCGAAAGAATTAAATCAGCTTCATCTATATTTCTTGTAACTTCTACATTCAGGTTAAATCTTTCTGTTACTTTGTCAACAATAGTTCTACTTACAGCATATATATAAATTCTTTTTAAATCCTGAATAATTTCTGTTTCTTTTATTAAATATTTTTCAAAATCAAAATCTTTTCTTGATGTTTCAATAACAGATTCTGTGATTTTCGATTTTATCTCAATAATTTGACCTTGATAATCAATCTTTCTAATTTCCGGTTTAATGGGATAGTTTCTCAGGATATGATCTACTGCCTCTGAAACATCAGGATACACAGAGAGAGTGCTTCTGTCAACAATTTCAACAACAATATCAAAAGTAGGCTGTTTTTCTCTTTCCAGCACTGTTTTTTGGGTAGCTCTCCTTCTTGCTTCATTATCACTTAAGGTTACGCTTTTAATTCCTCCGACCAGGTCAGATAAAGTAGGATTTTTAATTAAATTTTCAAGAGTATTGCCATGAGCAGTAGCAATAAGCATTACACCTCGTTCCGCAATAGTTCTTGCAGCTTGAGCTTCTTGTTCTGTGCCAATTTCATCAACAATTATTATTTCCGGCATGTGGTTTTCTACAGCTTCGATCATGACATCATTTTGTTTTTCAGGAGAAGACACCTGCATTCTCCTGGCTTTACCGATTGCAGGATGTGGAATATCGCCATCTCCGGCAATTTCATTGGATGTATCAACAATAATAACTCTTTTGCCAATTTCATCAGACAGTAATCTTGCAATTTCTCTTAATTTTGTTGTTTTTCCAACCCCAGGTTTCCCTAAAAATAACATATTTTTTTGCGTAAGCGCCAAATCTTTTACACAATTAATAGTCCCGGTTACAACTCTACCTACTCTGCATGTTAAACCTATTACATTGCCTTTTCTGTTTTTAATGGCGCTAATGCGGTGAAGTGTCCCGGGAATTCCTGATCTGTTATCTGCTGTAAATTCGTCGATCTTATTGATTACATAGTTAATATCTTGCTGACTCACATTTTCCTGTCCAAAATATTCAATTCTTTCATCTAAATATCTGACTTCTGCTAATCTTCCCAAATCCAAAACTATTTCAATAATATCATCTAAATATTTTTCTCGTAGCATCCATGCCACTTTTAGCGGTAATACTTCAATTAATTTTTCTAAATCATTATAAAATTGGGTATTGCTCATTTTTTTTCCCTATTTTAAAAACCATTCCTATATCAATTTATTATACTTATATTATACACTATGTTTAAAAAAAATCCATATTTTTTACTAAATTTGTAGCAATATTAACACATTTTTTAACATATTTTTTAGATAATTATTATCAACTTCTTCTATATACAGAAGAAGTATTTTTTTGATATAAGTTCCGAATTTTTATACAGCTTGCTTGTTTAATTCTTTGATTTGCATTTCCACTTGTCTTAGAGAATCCTGAATTTTTTTATCAGGATGAGATTTGGATGGATAAATTTCATAATGTTGTCTGAATTTAGGCTCAGTAATATTTAGCATAACAACATTAGCGCCGCATTTTAGAACCTGTGCTCTCCCTTTATCTTCGCTTACAACGTTTAACGATGTAGTAGCAGGAATATTAGCAGTTTTTGTAACAATTCTGGTTATTGCTATTATTTTATATATAATTTCTTCTACATCAAAATAACCAATAGCCGGGGCAAAATAACCGCCTGCCTGATAAAATTTCTTGGCAAGAGGAGTGTCAGGATGAGGGATATAAGGACCAATTCCTATCATATCTATATCCAATGCTTTAAAAAGCAATATATCATTAGCTATACTTTCAAAAGTCTGACCTGGAAGTCCTACCATAATTCCGCTTCCTGTTTCAAAACCGAGCTGCTTTAACGCTCTCAGACATTTTATCCGGTTAGAGTACTTTAAATCAGGATGTAACTGTCTATAAAGAATCGGATCGCTTGTTTCATGCTTCAAAAGATATCTGTCTGCTCCTGCTTCTTTCATTAATTTATACTCTATTTCCTGTCTTTCTCCAATGCTTAAAGTAAGAAACAGACTTGTATTTTCTTTTATAGCCTTAATAATCCTTATAACAGCATCTATATCATAGTATAAATCCTCACCTGATTGAAGAATTATAGTTTTAAATCCCATTTTTTCCGCTTTTTGAGCAGATTCTATTATTTGATTTTCTTCAAATCTGTAACGATAAATTTTTTCATTTGATCTTCTTATACCGCAATATAAACAATTTTTGGAACAATAATTTGAAAATTCCAAAATACTGCGTAAATGAACTTTTTTCCCCATATATTCTTCTGTAATACTGTCAGCTAATGCGTATAAATCTGCTAAAGCATTTGTGTCAGTAATTTTTAAAAGGGAAACTATTTCCTGTTTTGAATATTCTTTATTTTCTTTTATTAAATTTTGCATAATTTTTATAAGTCCAAACCAATATCAAAAATTCCAGCATTCGCGGTTATTACACTTGTAGATATAAAATCTACTCCTGTTGATGCTATCTGCTTAACATTTTCAAGTGAAATATTACCGCTAGCCTCAATTATTACCTTATTTTGTATTAGATCAACAGATTTATTAATCAGGTCAAGAGACATATTATCCAGCATAATTATATCAACATCAGCTTTTAATGCTTCTATAACCTGATCTATATTTTCTGCTTCAACTTCAATTTTAGTAGTATGAGAAATATTTTCTCTTATAAGTTTTATTGCGTCGGTTATACTGCCAGCCAGCTTAATATGATTATCTTTAATCATTACACAGTCATAAAGCCCGAATCTATGTGGTGAACCTCCACCTGCTTTTACGGAATATTTTTCAAAAATCCTGAAATTAGGAGTTGTTTTCCTTGTGTCTGTAATTTTTGATTTATAAGGAAAAATTGCTTTCTGAAATTTATCTGTCATTGTTGCAATAGCGCTCATTCTTTGCAAAAAATTAAGAGCGGTTCTTTCTCCTGTTAATATAGCTCTTGCATTTCCTTTTATAAAAGCAATATCCTGATTTTGTTTTATTGTTTTACTGTCATCAACTAAAATTTCGCATTCAATTTCAGGATCAAGAATTTCAAAGACAGTTTTTAAAATATTTATACCTGCTATGATCCCGTTACTTCTTGAATTAATTGCCGCTTTAATTTTTTTTTCAGGTTTTACAAGAGAGTCCACAGTAATATCGCCATGTCCAATATCCTCTCTCAAAGCTTGTTTAATAAATTTTTCAATTATAAATTTATGTGAAAGATAAGGCATTTTTGACCGTTATTTCTTCTTTTCTACTGTAACTATGATAAGATGTTTCTGCTGTTTTTGGATAATCTTCTCTAAAATGCGCTCCTCTGCTTTCTTTTCTTGCTATTGCAGATTTTGTGATAAGTTCGGCAATTGTTAAAAGATTTCTAAATTCGTATTCTTCTATATTATTGCATTTATACTCTTTATTAAATTCAAGTTTCAGTTTATTTATTATTTTTAAAGCTTTATTCAAACATTTTTCATTTCTGATAATACCTACATTATCCCACATAATTTCTTTTAGCTGATTTAAAAAAAATGATAAATCACATATTTTTTTTGAAGATGAGTTAGCTGAATTATTATCATATTGACTAATCAGGTATTTTATTCTGGAATCTTCACTTATAAAAGGCTGGATATTTTCGATATTTATATATTTTGCCATTTCTCCCGGAATAACAACACATTCAAGAAGCGAATTACTGGCAAGACGGTTAGCTCCATGCAGTGAAACACAGCTTGCTTCACCTATAGCAAAGAGTCCGGGAATTGAAGTTTTACCGTTAACAGATATTTTAATGCCACCCATAATATAATGAGCTGCCGGAGATACCGGAATATTTTTGTTTAAAATATCTATGTCATTATCTTCACAAGCTTTTACTATATTTGGAAATCTTTGTTTCAGCTTGTTTGATTCAATCAATGAAGTATCCAGCAAGACATGGGGCAGATTAAAATTTTTCATTTCAAAGAAAACAGCCCTGGTTACAATGTCTCTTGGAGCAAGATCGCCTCTTTTATCATAATTAAAAGTAAATAATTCTCCTTTAAAATTTTTAAGCCTTGCGCCTTCGCCTCTTACAGACTCTGAGATTAAAAATTTCGCTTGATTTTCCTTGACTGTTAATGCAGTGGGATGAAACTGCACAAATTCCATGTCCTGAATAATTGCATTTGCTCTGTAAGCAAGAGCAATTCCATCGCCTGTGGCAATTTTAGGATTTGTTGTATTACTGTAAATTTGTCCGACACCGCCTGTTGCAATAATTACCACAGAAGAAAACACTGCTTCATATTCATTATTTTCTGTATTAAAGGCTATAATTCCTCTACATATATTATTAGAGTCAATCAACAAATCAATAACCTGAGTTTTTTGACGAATATTTATATTTGAAATGCTTTCAACAAGTTTTGACAAGGTAAGTTCAATATTTTTTCCTGTAGAATCTCCGCCTGAATGCAAAATTCTTCTTACACTATGCGCTGCTTCAAGCGTAAAAGCTATTTTATTATCAAAATCTTTGTCAAATTCCACTCCATATTTAATTAGATCATTGATTGCAGTTGAACTATCTTGAGAAATAAACCTTGCAACCTCAATATCCGTTAGACCGGCTCCGGCTTTGACTGTATCATTAACGTGAAGATCTATGGAATCAAGAATATTTTCATTTAATACTCCCACTATTCCTCCTTGAGCGTAACGGGAGTTACTTTCTCTCAGAGTGGATTTTGTAACAAATAATATTTGCTTATTTTTATTATTTTCAGCAAGCTTAATAGCGGCATATAAACCTGCTATGCCACTTCCTATTATGATAATTGGGCTTGTAGAAAACTTCATGATCTTAACAAGATAACATAATAATATAAATTAAGTAAAATTTTTATGAAGTATAACTTAAAAATAAAGAAATTTAACTATCATATTTGCCAATGTATTATAAAATATTAGTAATAAAAAAAAAGGAATCAAAGATGAGTGAATTTACAAACTTGGCAAAAGATTATTACGAGAACGGTTTTTCATGCTCTGAATCCATTATAAAAGCAGCTTATGACAGTGGTATATATAAATCAAACAATATAGACGAAATATTTAGAATAGCTTCGATGTTTTCAGGCGGTATGTCCAGTGGATGTTTATGCGGCGCTGTCGCAGGATCTCAAATAATTCTCGGCTGTATTTTTGGCAGAAATATTTCAGAAAATATAAATTTAAACAAAATAATTGCTACTGACTTTATCAAAAAATTTAAAGAAAAAAGAAAAGCAACTTGCTGTATTGCATTAAGCGCGCCATATAAGCATAATCCTTTTGAACGCAGACAAAACTGTATTAATATCATAGAAGAATCTGCGCAGATTCTTGAAAATCTTGTAAACAGTTATTTAAAAGAAAAAATTAAGGCTTAGTTGAGTATATTCAATATCTTAGGACAAAATTTATGAAGCGAATAACAGTTATTCTAATATGTATATCCCTTTATGGAGGAACATTCATCCATAGTTCAAGGAATGAAGCATATTCTGAAGAAATTTTACAGCAAAAGACAAGTTTAGAGATTGGAATTGAATATTTTAACAAAAAAAACTATATCCAGGCAATAAAATATTTTAAACAAGCTGCTGAGGCTAACCCTGATAATCCTGATATTCATTGTTATTTAGGCAATGCTTACAAAAATCTTGGTATGATAAATGAATCAATAATTGAGTTTGAAAAAACTTTTGAATTAACAGATTCATCAAATAATACGGATAAAAATAAAGAAAAATCCATTGAAAATTATATTTTTGACAAAAAAGTCGATTTGCTTTCTGAAATGAAAGCGCAAGAGCAGGATTATCTTGATATGGCTGATATGTATTTTTTTGATAATAAAAAATATGAAATTGCTGTTGAATATTACAAATATGCCCTTAAAATCAATCCTTATAATGATTCTGCCTTTTATAAAATTTCAAGATGCTATCTGGCGCTTAATAACTATAAGGAAAGCGATAAAAATATAAAGATAGCCCTTGAATTAGCCCCTTCTAACAAGGATTATTTGTATTTTCAGGGTGAACTTGCAAAAACACTTGAAAAATCTTTATCTCAACCTGTTAATAATATAGTTTCGATTAATAAAACAGCTAAATTAACTTCTAAGCCAATTCCTGCAAGTAAAACAAATGAAATTACTTATAATGCAGAATATTATAACCAAAGAGGCATTGAATACTTTAAAAATGATCCTGTAAAAGCTGAAAATTACTTTAAAAAAGCTATAAAATTAGATCCCGGATTTTCTAAAAGCTATAATAACCTTGCAAATATTGAATATCAAAAAGGAAATACAGATAAGGCAATAGAATATAACCTGAAAGCAGTAAAATACGATCAAGAATATTCTGATGCATATTATAATCTGGCTTTAATTTATAAAAAGAAAGATGATTCTGAAAAAGAGCTTCAATATCTTAATAAAACAATAAAAACGGATCCTTCTTATTATCAGGCTTATTATGCAAGAGCTTTAATTTATTCCGCTAAAAATGAAAGTAATAAAGCAAAAGCAGACTTTGAGCAGGTTTTGAAGACAAAAGGAGATGATTTTGACACAAACTATAATCTTGGAATTATTTATGCAAATGAATCAAATGTTGATTTGGCAATAAATTATTTAAGCAGGGCAATAAAAAATAATACTGAAAATAATGACGCATATTATCATTTAGCTACTGTTTATCAGTCAGTCGGAAAGTTTAAAGATGCTGTTGAATGTTATTTTAAAGCATCGGAGTTAAATCCAAAGGATTACAGAATTTTTTCAAGTCTCGGTAAAACTTATCTGAAAAATCTTGATTATAAAAATGCCTCTAATATATTAATAAAAGCTGTTGAATTAAATCCTTCGGATGCTGAACTGCATAATTATCTAGGATTAGCCTATCAAGGACAAAAATTATACCAACAGGCAAAGGATTCTTTTTTGAAAGCTTTATCAATTAATCCTAACAGACCGATATTTCATTATAATTTAAGTCAATGTTATTTAAGCCTGGATAAAAACGATAAATCAATGATCGAATTTCAAAAAGCCATAAATAGCACACCTTCAAATGTTCAGGATTATATTGATTTAGCAAACATATTTTATGATAAAGGAATGCTAAATTACAGCATTAACACGCTTAAAGAAGGTTTAAAGTTTGATCCTGAAAATGAATATTTGTATGTTATGCTGTCAAATAATTATGAAAAAGCTGGAAACTTGAAAGAAGCAAAGGATACTATAACAGAATATCTGAAAATTAAACCTAATGCTGTTTTAAATCCTGGTATCAAAAGCAAATTAAATTTTTTATGAAAATATGAAAATTTTTATTAAACAATATTATTTGGATAAACCAAAAAATTTAACAGTGGAATATATTGAAAATTTCATAATACAGTCTGGATTTGAGCCTTTAAGATGGGCAATAGTCAAGTTTGAAAATAATAAATTAATCGTTGATGCCGTGGTTATCAGCTAAAATTTTTGCAGGGCTGTCATATTAGCCGCATTAAGTTTTAATTTCCTGGAATTCTGCTTTTATTTTTTGTAACAATTCAGGCTTAGTAATTAAATCATAACCGGTTAATGCAAGAATTTTTGCAGCTTTTATAAGAGCTGTATGACCTTCAGCGCTGATTCCAGCTTCCACCCATTCTTTTGAATGACCTGGCGTGCCAACTTCTACAAAAGCTATTTCAACACAGGCTCCGGGTACTTTGTAAGTAACAGAACTAAAATCAGAAGAACCGGCATTTTGACTTGGAGGCATTATTTGTTTTGCTCCAACAATTTCAGCATTTTCTAATAATAAATTATTTAAAGATTTAACATTAATATTGTTATTATAAGATTTAATTTCTTTAATTGTTAATTTTGAGCCTGTGGCGAGAGCCGCTCCGCGAGAAACATTATAAACACGCTCGACAACAGTATCCAAATAAGGACGATCTGACGCTCTAATATAAAATCGAGCTGACGCAAAACCAGGAACTATGTTTGGAGCTTCACCTCCATTAGTAACAATGCCATGTATTCTAACATCAGAACGAACATGTTCTCTTAAATATTCTATTCCGTTAAATGTCATCATCACTCCGTCCAGAGCGCTAATGCCTTTTTCAGGAGAAGCTGCGGCATGAGAACTTTTACCTTCAAAAAGAAAGTCAACTGAATTAACAGCAAGATATTTTTTCCCAACAGTTGTACGATCGCTAGGATGAGTCATAAGAACAACATCAGCTTTATCAAAAAGACCGGCAGCTACCATAGGAAGTTTACCGCTTGTTGTTTCTTCGGCAGGAGTGCCAAACACCATAATTGTAGCAGGTATATCACCTAAGCTTTTTGCTAAAGCAATGCCTGCACCTATTCCAGCAGCTGCGATTATATTATGACCGCAACCATGTCCTAATTTTTCAAGAGCGTCATATTCTGCAATAAAGCCAATAACAGGACCACTTTCATTTTTATTTACATAAGTTGCAACAAAAGCTGTAGGAAGTCCTGCAACTCCTTTTTCTACTTTAAAACCATTTTCCTTTAAAGCGCGGGTTAATATATCAACGGCTTTAAATTCTTTTTCACCGGTTTCAGGATTTTCATGAATAAAATCACTTATTTTAATTAATTTATCCTGTATTTTATCGACATTAGCATATATATCTTTTTCTGATCCAAAAGATATATTATTAAATATTAAGGATAAAACAAGAGTTATTAGTATTATCCAAATTTTTTTCATAAAATATCCTCCTAAAATTCTTTTTAAAAGACAAAACCTATTTTTAAAAAATATACTATTAAAACAGCTGAATGGCTAATTTGAAATAATTAAACAAAACCATTATTATTATAATTAATCATGAATTTAAATTTTTATTTAAAAAAGAAGATGAAAATAAAATTTCAAGGAAGTTTAGTTGACAAGTTATTTTAGGCTGTCATAATATATAAAAGTAAAATTGGCGACATGGCCAAGTGGTAAGGCAGGAGTCTGCAAAACTCTTATCCCCAGTTCAAATCTGGGTGTCGCCTTTTTTAAATAAAAAAATTTTTATTTAAAAAATGGGCAATTGGCGCAGTTGGTAGCGCACTTGATCGACATTCAAGGGGTCACTGGTTCGAGTCCGGTATTGCCCACCATAAAGCCGTTATCATTGAGATTGACGGTTTTATTATTTGAAAATCAAGCCTGTACTAGAGGCTTTTTGGAAAGGAAATCAAGATTAACCGATAATATAAAATCCAACTTAAAACAGATAATATGTTGTAAAACAAAAATCAAGCTAGTATACTTAATTTTATTAAATGTTTGAAATAGGATGGATTTGTAAGTTATTTATTAATGGGAGTAGAACGAATGAAAAAAAATATTATTTTACTACTTGTTATTATTTTATTTAATTTTTTATTATTACTAGTGTTACCAGTAAAAGCTGAGGAAACCTTAGTTAAACTGCAAAACAATACAAGAGTAAAACTAGCAATTATTGATAATTTAAGCAGCGAAAGAAATTTATTAGGACAAGAAGTTAGTTTACAGACCGTAGAAAATCTTAAAGTTAATAATCAAACAGTAATACCTGCTGGTACTATTGCTGTTGGAAATATAACTTTTTTAGAGAAAAAAGGGTTATGTTCAAAAGCAGGTAAATTAAATATAGAAACTCTATATATGCAGACATTGGATGGAACAAGAATACCTTTAAGGGGATATTATTCGGTACAAGGCGCTTCTAAGATGGCTAAAATGTCTGCTCTAACTATTATTTTTTGGTGTCCTATTTTTTTGTTAATGAGTGGCAATCCTGCTGAAATTCCTTCTGGAACCAAATTCAATGTTTATACTGACCAAGATACTATGCTAAAAAGAATCCCTTCATCCTTATAAGATACTGGCTGAATTTTGAACCAAATCTAAATAATCTGTTGTAAAACAAAAATCAAGCTAGTATAATATAGAATTAAGTATTTTATGAGGTAAATCAACTTAATTAGGTGGAATTTAGAATGACTGAAACTAAGGAAAAAACATCAGCTAAAGCAGAAAAAACTCCAAAAATTTTATCAGGCGCGCAGATATTTATTGAATCTTTGAAAAAAGAAGGTGTTACACAAATATTTGGTTATCCTGGTGGTGTTATATTATCAATTTATGAAGAACTTTATCATTGTAAAGAAATAAAACATTATCTGGTTCGTCATGAACAAGGAGCTGTTCATGCTGCTGAAGGTTATGCCAGAGTTACTGGTAAACCCGGTGTTGTCCTCGTTACATCAGGACCTGGAGCTTGCAATACTATAACCGGAATAGCCAACGCTTATTATGACGGTTATCCTCTTGTCATCTTTACCGGACAGGTAGCTTTGAGTTTAATCGGCAATGATGCTTTTCAGGAAGCTGATATTGTCGGCATAACAAGACCCTGCTGTAAACATAATTATTTGGTAAAAGATGTTAAAGATTTGCCAAGAATTATAAAAGAAGCTTTTCATATTGCTACAACCGGAAAACCCGGACCTGTTGTGGTTGATTTGCCAAAAGATATATTAACCAATAAAACTGAATTTAAATATCCTGATAAAGTTTGTTTACCGGGATATAATCCTACCTATGTCGGACATCCTATACAGATTACCAAAGCTTTAAATCTTCTTTATCAGGCAGAAAGACCTGTAATAATTGCAGGAGGCGGAGTTATAGCATCAGAAGCTTCGGGAGAACTGCTTGAACTGGCAAAAATATTAAATGTGCCTGTAGCTAATACTTTGATAGGCACCGGAGCATTTCCCGGAACTGATGAGCTTTCTTTAGGATTAGTCGGAATGCATGGCAATTATTGGGCTAATATAGCAGTTTCAAAAAGCGATGTTCTTTTTACTATAGGTTCCAGATTTAGCGACAGAGTAACCGGCAGATTAGACAAGTTTTGTACAGACACAAAAATTATTCATATTGATATAGACCCATGTTCAATAAGTAAAAACGTGCCTGTTGATATTCCTATAGTTGGAGATGCCAAAAATGTTTTAATGGACATGTTAAGGGCGGTTGATACAGTTGAAGCCCAAAAAAATCAAGCTAAAAAACACTGTTGGTTAAATAAAATCAATGAATTAAAACAAAGAAAAATTAAACCAATTATTCAATCTGACAAATTAAGTCCACAAACTGTTATAGAAAGAATTTATGAATTAACAAAAGATAAAGATGCTGTAATAGCTACTGAAGTTGGTCAACATCAAATGTGGACAGCTCTTTTATATAAATTTAACAAACCGCGCAGATTTGTAAGTTCAGGCGGTTTAGGAACAATGGGCTTTGGATTTCCTGCTGCGATGGGCGCTCAGCTTGCTTATCCCGATAAACTGGTTATAGATATTGCCGGCGATGGAAGTATACAAATGAATATTCAGGAATTGGCAACCTGTGTTGCTTATGATATACCTGTTAAAGTTTGTATTATGAATAATGGCTATCTAGGCATGGTAAGGCAATGGCAGGAAAAATTCTTTAATAAACATTATTCAGAAACTGTTATGACAGGTCCTGATTATGTAAAATTAGCTGAAGCTTATGGAGCTACCGGTTTTAGAGTTACAAAAGATGAAGAAATCGACTCTATTTTGCTAAAAGCTTTTGAAACAAAAGGTCCTGTTTTAATAGATTTTATTATAGAACCATTTGAAATTGTATATCCCTGGGTATTAGCCGGGGAACCAATAGATAATGTTTTATTAGGCGATTGCTCATAGCGGAGGTATTAATGTTATGAGGCACACACTCTCTGTTTTAGTGCAAAACGAATCCGGCGTTCTTGCTAAAATATCAGGTTTATTTAGCGGTAGGGGATTTAATATAGAAAGTCTTACCGTAGCTCCTACTCAGGATTTGGATTATTCAAGAGTTACTATTGTAACTTCCGGTGATGATAAGATAATTGAACAAATTTGCAAACAATTGAACAAACTGGTCAATATTCTTAAAGTTGTAGATATAACTGGTGAAGGCAGTATTGAAAGAGAACTTGTTCTTATAAAAATTAATGCTAAAGAACAGGAAAGATCAGAAATTTTACGTATAGCTGAGATTTTTGACGCAAAAATTATTGATGTTTCTCCTAAAACCTATACTTTAGAAGCTATGGGCGATGAGGTTAAAATAAGATCACTCATAGAACTGCTTAGACCTATTGGTATTAAAGAATTGGTACGATCAGGCAAAGTTGCCATTTCAAGAGAACTACAGCTTAATAATACAAATTGCCGTTTAGCTGCTGTTTAAAATAAATTTTTTGTCTGATTCTGGACTTTTATAAAAAAATAAGTATTATTTTAAAGGGGATGCATATAAAAAAAATTTTTGAAAGGATAAATTTTTTATGAAAAGATTTATTATTCTGTTATTTTGTTTGTTTTTATCTAGTGTTCCGGCTTTAGCCAAAGATAAATCAAGTAAATTTAGAGAAGGTGAATTACAGTATAAAAGTGGTAATTATATAGGATGTATGCAGACTATGCTGGAAGTAACCTCTGTTGATCCTGAAAATGCTTTTGCTCATTATTATCTCGCTATTTCCTATGCGCAGATTGGCAAAAAAGAAGAAGCTATTGAAGAATATAATAAAGTAATCTCGCTTAATCCAAATTCTCAATTAATGTATTATACGCAGTTAGGGTTGAAAAATTTAGGCAGTGATCTTCCATTACCGCCGGAACCGTCCAGTCAGTCCGCTAAAATTCCTATGCCTGATAATAAAACTATAAGTGATGACGCAAAAAATGTTTTAATGGAAAAAGATTTACTGCATATAATTAATAACCTTAATCAAAATGGACAAATAGATCCTTCAAAACTAAAAAATCTTGAAAATTTTCTTCCGCCAAAATCAGATAATTCAACGACTCCTTCCCAGGAAGAACTTGTTAAAGCTATGCAGTTAAATATGCTTATGAGTTCAATGAATGGAATGAATAGCAATAGTAATGGCATGAATAGTAATATGAACTATAATCCAATGAGTATATTGCCTTTTTTAATGATGTATCAAAATTCAAATGAAAATCAAAATTCAAATCCACAACTTATGGAAAACATGTTAAACAGCATGATGCTACCCAACATGTTTTAATTAGAATTTTCAAGTTCCCTTACAAAAACGCTGCTGCGTAAAAGCATTATTTTTAAATAATGGTCGTACTTTGAGATTATTTTGCATATAAAAACCCCTTATAAAACCTAGAAGATTGAGAAAATGAAAAAAGCACTTGAAAACAAGAATGACTTCATGTATATGTAGAATAATAGGAGATATCATATATGAATGTTATTCTACAGCTTTCAATTTTCTTGAATCCATTGCTAGATATACTTAAAACCGAAAAACAGAGAGAAATCTTTCAACAAATTATAGTATGATTAATATTAGAGAATAAATATTTTTCGATCTTTAAAATACAAAAAGGTTAGTAATTAAAGCATATCCAAATGAACAATTATTCATAATCACAGATGGTAGCCCATTAAACCAGGAATATGCTGAACATAGAATCACTAAAAATGGGCTTGTTGATATAGCAGGAATGAAAAATGTTCCTCATAATGAAATATTCTCTTTGCATGATGCCAACGATCGTTTAATCCAAAAAATGAATTGTTAAACTTCTAGCATTTTTGATGCTTACTAACAATCATTTCCCTAAAAATATTTGATTAATCACAAATTAATAAACATTTAATTTTCTCTTTGTTTTAACTAAAATTATTTAAAATAAAGGGAAACGGCATTCATGTATATTGAAGGACCTTTAAAATCAGGTAAAACATCAAAACTTATTGATAAATTTGCTGAATTTATCAATGCTGGAATACCAACTTCAGAAATACTCGTTATATGCGCGAACAGCTATAAGAAAAAAATATTTATAGAAAAAACAAGAAATATTTTAGCTGCTAAAAATATCAAAGGGTTTGGAAGTTTCCCTGTATATACATTTAATGGTATTGTTTATAATTCTATTTTAAATAATTGGTCTGTTATTGAAGAAATAATCTCGAATATTAATGAAAATTCAGTTATAATTCCAAATTTATGCGGACTTGAAACTACTGAATATATCCTTAAACTTTGTATTGATGAAGTAAATAAACAGGAAAAAATAGAAAATACTTTTAAAGACTATGCTTCGGAGATAAATTTAAGACATCAGTTACTACGAAGATACAGACTTATTACAGAAAATTTTTTAGATAAAACGGATATTATTAAAAAAACAAACATTTTAGAGGAAAATTTATTTGTACCAGCTCAAAATGTTTTAGAAAAACTTAAAAAAAAGACTTCCCGATTAAGAAGTTTTGATTATTTAAAACAAACCAGCACTTTTTTATATTTACTGACAAGTAATAAAATTAATTTTAAAGAAATTAATTGGTTAATAGCTGATGATATAGATGAACTTTCGTATGCAGCTTTGTTTTTTATAAAAACATTACTGCCTCAGGTCAAAGAAGCCCATTTAGCTGCTGATCCGAAAGGCAGCTCAAGAAGAGGCTATCTTTGCGCTTATCCTGAAGGCTGGCATGAAATTAAACAATTAAGAAAAGATGAAATACAAAAATTTTCATGTGAAAAATTTATATTTAATGATGCGGATAAACTGTTTAAAACAATTAAAAACAATTTAAAGGCTGATTTTGAATATATAAAAATTGAAGAAAATGCCGTGAGAAGAGTTGAAATGCTGGATGCGGCTCTGAAAAAAGTAAAAAAACTCTTGAATAACCGTGTATCTTTGGAAGATATTAAAATAATTGCCCCATCAATTGACAAAAGCTTAAAATATTCGCTTATAGATTTTTTTGAAAAAGAAAATATAAATTATCAGTTTTTAACAGGTTCCAAAAAAATTACAGAAGATCGCTTTGTGTTTGGAAGTCTTGTAATTGTCCGATTAATTAATGAAAACTGGCAATTAACCCCAAAATCATTTGAAATAAGAACCATGATTGCTGGCATGGTAGGGATTCCTGCTATTTTATGCGAAAAAATCATTGAAAGCTACGAAAAAAACAAAAAATTGGATGAAAATGATGAAAATTTTGATCTTAAATTTGAAGAGTTTAATAAAAAATATCAGAATCTAATAAATTTTATTAAAGAAATGAAACAGGAAAAATTTGATCTATATGATCAGTTAACTTCTATATTTACCAGAATTATTTCTCCAGAGCTTAGGGAGGACTCTGATTTTGAAGATTTTAGCAAAATGCTTGAGTCTTTGAAAAATTTTAAGGAAATTTTAGAAAAATTTGAAGAAAATGAAAAACCAAAAAACCCGGAAAAAGAATGGTTAATCCAGCTTAATAATACTGTGGTTTCAGATAATCCCCCTTCATCTCCAAAAATAAAGCCTAACAGCATTCTAATTGCAACTCCGCAAAAGATTATAGATTTTGAACTGGAGTCAAAATATCAGATTTGGCTGGATATTTCAAGTTCACAATGGACAAAGGACGATACAGGTCCTCTTTATAATTCATGGGTTTTTCAAAAAAACTGGAAAGCGCAAAAATATACTCCAGAAATTCATAATAATCTGACTCTTAATAAAACCGCTCATGTTTTAAGAAAACTTGCTTTGTGCGCTGACAAAGAAATATTATGCTATGCAAGTCAGCTTGATGAATCAGGAAATGAAAATAATGGAGCTTTAATCAAATTTTTCGGCAGTAATGAAAACGCTTTATATAATTATGATTTTATGCCAAGACAAGACCAAAAACCCGTATTAAAATACAGCAGCGGAAAAATGGCTATTTCAGCTGTTCCCGGAGCCGGTAAAACAAAAATTATAGAAGCTCTTGTGGTTAAACTCATAAAAGACGGAACAAGACCAGGAGAAATCCTTGTTTTAACTTATATGGACTCAGCAGCAAGGAATTTTCGGGAAAGAATAAAAACAGCCTGCCCTGATTTAACAGAATTTCCATATATAACTACAATTCACAGTTTAGCAAGGAATATTATAAAGGATAATTATAGTAAACTTGGTTTATCTTCTGATTTTGAAATAAGCGATGATGAATTTCCAAATAAGCACTCTGTGTCAAAGGCTAAATTGCTCAATATAAGCGAAGAAAATATAGAGAATTTTCTAAAAAACAAAGATTATGATTTGTATAAAGAACTCTATGAATTTCTCACAGAATTTAAAAATTATAATTCCAGGCTAAAAAAGTCTAATTCAGTTGATTTTGACGATCTTCTCATAATGGCGGTAAAACTGCTTAAAAATTATCCTGAAATCAAAGATTATTATCAAAAACAATATAAATATGTTATTGAAGATGAGGCTCAGGACTCATCCAAAATTCAACAGGAATTAATATCTTTTATCAGTGAAAAACATGAAAACTTTGTAAGATGCGGGGATGCGAATCAAACCATTACAACTACATTTTCAAATACTGATGTCAAAGGTTTTCGGAATTTTATAAACAGCGCTAAAAATTCAATAAAAATGGTTAGTTCGCAGCGATGCGCAAAAGAGATTTATGAGCTTGCAAACAGCTTTATAGATTGGTCTAAAACACTGGAATATTTAAAAGAAGCTTTTCTTCCAATGAAAATAGAACCTGTTGAGGGAAAAAATCCAAAAATTAAAAACAGCGTAAATTTTAAAATACATGAAACATCTATGGAAGAAAAAAAATGGGTATTAAATGAATTTTTTAAATTAAAGAATCAAAACAGCAGTTTTGGAATTTTATTAAGGCAGAATAATTCTGTTATTGAATGGGCAGAATTTCTGGAAGAGCAAAAAATTCCCTGTATATGCTTTACAGATTCACTAAATCAAAAAAAAGTCTTTAGATTCCTGACAAAATACCTGCAAGTCTTAAATAATCCCTGGAATAATGATTTTATCAGAAATCTTTATAAAGAATTTATTGATGCTAAAATTTATGAATCTGATCCTGTTTCAAAGGACTTTCTTGCTAAAATTAACGCATCTTTTATAAACTTTAATCCAACAGATCTACCAACAGCTAATTTAATTGGACTTCAAATGTACATGACACATTGGACAGAAGAATCCTCTGTTTTTTCTCCGGAAGAGCTTATTTTAAAGCTGGGTTTTCATTATTTTGATAATGTTATTGACAGGTCAAATGTCCAGCTATTTAGTATACTGGCAGCCAGATTTAAAAACAAAGAAAAATCTGTAAATTTGTCTGATATAATAGAATATTTTAATAAATTAGGAGAACGAAAAAAAATTAGCGGAATTAAATTTTTTGATGAATGGGAAAAAGATGGTTCAAAATTTGGCTTTGTACAGATTATGACTGTACATAAAGCAAAAGGACTTGAATTTGATGCAGTTTTTATGCCTGAGATGAATGAAGATATGTATTCATATTCTATAACGCCTGAAAATATTGAATTTACCGAAAAAGATATTTTAATAAACCGGCTTAATCAGGTTGCAAACAATAATATACGGAATAATAAGGAAAAATTAATACAGGAACAGATAGAAGAACATTTAAGACTTATATATACAGGTATAACAAGAGCAAAAAAATATCTTTATATGAGTTCAGCACTTAAAAAAATATCAAAATGGGGAAAACTTACCGATAATCAGCCATCCAAAGCGCTTGAACATTTAATAGAAAATTAAGGAGTTTTTAATGGAATTAACAGGATTTTTAATAATAGGAATGATTATAGGATTTATAGCAGGATTTTTTATACAAAATGAAAAAGTTAATCTATATAAAAATCAAAATACTGAAATAAATCAAAATATTATTCAAAAAGATAAAGAAATAGTTGATTTGACTAAAAAAACAGCTATAGCAGAAACAAATTTTAAAATATTACAAGAAAAATTCGACTCTGAGCAGCAATCCCTGGATGAAAAACAAAAATCTCTTATTTTACAATTTCAAAATATAAGCAACAATATTCTTGAACTAAATACAAAAAAATTATCTGAAAAAAATATTGAATTATTATCTCCATTTAAAGACAAAATAACTGAATTTGAAAAAAAAATACAGGAAGAAGCTGAAAAAAGAGCTTCTCTTGATACTTTAATAAAAATATATCAGGAACAATGCATTAAAATTAGTAAAGAAGCTCAAAATCTAACAAATGCCCTTAAAGCAGAAACTAAGAAAAAAGGATGTTGGGGTGAATTTATATTGGAAAGAATTCTTGAATCATCAGGATTAATAAAAGATATAAACTATACTTTACAAGAATCTTTTAATGTTGAATCAGGCAGGAATTTTCCGGATGCAGTGGTATATTTGCCGGATAACAGACATGTGATAATAGACTCTAAAGTTCCTCTTAATTCTTATGAAAGATTATTTAATACTGAAAACAATGAAGAAAAAGAAAAATTTAAAAAAGATTTTTTAAATTCCGTGCAAAATATGATAAAAGTCCTTAGTGAAAGAGAATATGAGCAAAACAAAGGATTAAATACTCCTGATTTTGTGCTTTTATTTATTCCTCTTGAAGGCGCATTCTCAATACTTTATAAGGAAAGCATTGATTTAATAGAATCAGCATGGAATCAAAAAATTATAATTGTAAGTCCATCAACGCTTTTAGTTGCCTTAAAAACAATAGAAGTGTTTTGGAGAGAGGAAAAACAGGCAAAATATGTTAGAGATATTGCCATAGAAAGTGGAAAACTTTATGATAAATTTGTTTTTTTATTGGAAGATTTACAAAAAATGTCAAAATACTTACTAAATGCGCAGGATTCATACGAAAAAATAACAAATAAATTAAAATTTGGCAAAGGAAATATTTTAAGTCAAATCCAAAAAATAAAAAAATTAGGCGCAATAACTAAAAAAGATATTCCTCTTGAGTTTAGTAGATGTGGTGATAACCATGAAAAAACAAAAATAGACTTAAATCCTTAGGTATTTTACTTTAATATTCTTTAGACTAATGCTCCAAAAAACACAACTAGAAAAAAATACTTTAAATATAGGTCAAGTAAAGCTTGAAAGTATCGTTATGATTGCTCCTATGGCTGGAATAACTGATACAATATTGCGTCAGATAATAAGAATGTTTTCAAAAAAATGCCTTCTTTCAAGTGAGATGCTAAGCTCCGAAGCTCTTAAATCAAGTCAGAATAAAAGTATTCTTGACCATAATAAAATTGAATATCCTCTTTCATTTCAAATTTCAGGACATAAACCCGAGTTAATGGCTGAAGCAGCAAGAAAATTAGAAAATATTTCAACAATAATAGATATAAATATGGGCTGTCCTGTTTCAAAAATTGTTAAAAATAATGAGGGAGCAAAGCTTATGACTGATTTAAGCCTGGCTTCAAAAATAATCAGCTCGGTTAAAAAAGCTGTTAATATTCCTGTTACTATAAAATGCCGACTCGGATGGGATTTTAACAGTAAAAATTATATAGAATTTGCTAAAATGGCAGAAAATTCAGGAGCAGATGCTATAATTGTCCATGCCAGAACAAAATCTCAGGCTTATTCAGGACTTGCCGACTGGCATGCTGTTGGTGAAATTAAAAATTCTGTTAATATACCTGTAATTGGAAATGGAGATATAAACTCTGCTCAAAAAGCTCTTGAATGCCTGAAAATTTCTAAATGCGACGGTATTGCTGTAGGAAGAGGAATTTTAGGAGATCCGGCTTTAATTTATAGAATAGAAAAATATATTGATTCCGGTATTATTTTACCTGAGTTAACTATTCAGGAACGATTGGATATAGCTTTACTGCATTGTAAAAAAGAAATGGAATACAGGGGAGGAATTCACGGGATCAAATTCATGAGGAAATTTTTTGGATGGTATATAAAAAATATAGAAGAAGCTGCCAAATATCGTCGGGAATTAGTAAAATTCAACACATTGACAGAGATAGAGGATTTATTTGACCAAATAAAAAACAGTTATTAAAGTGTACTTTAATGATGCGTAATAAATTTTCAGCTATTTATTTAAAGAGGCGGTTAAGCCTCTATATAGTCATTACGGAAGTTTGACACCTTAAAAACACCAAAATCGTCCATAGCAAGGAATTAGACGATTTTTTAGAAACGTAGGGGCGATGTTTTGCTTCCCTATCTATAAATTGTTTTTGCAGGTACTGCTGCTTTTACTGCCTTGAATGC
>JAZDPZ010000052.1:0-27957 GCA_043797105.1 bacterium
GCACCTCATCATTTATTTATTTATTTATTTTAAATTTTGACGGATAAATTCGGCATGGTTCTTTTTTACAAACAGATGCTTCTTTATATATATTAACAATTTTATCTCCATTAATAAAGAGTATATCTAGTGGAATTTTAACATTTTTCATCCAAAAATTAACGTAGTCAGGATAATCAAATAAAAAAATCATTCCACTGTTTTCTTTAAGAGTATTCCTGCGCATTAAACCTTTTTCCCTGAGTAAATCAGTGTCTGCGACCTCTAAAACAACTTTTTTATTGTTAATCATTGCGGTTAGTTCTTTATTTGAAGCCTGCGCATAAAAATTTTTGCATGAATTAGAAAAAAATGACAAAAATAAAAAAGTTATAGTCATTAAAATAAGCTTATTAAAGTAAGTTATTTTTTTCATTTAAAGTATTTAGCTCTTTCAAATCATAGTAATAATTTTTTTTTATATTCTAAAATAATTTTTTCATAATTAGTCATAAATTTCAACAATTCAAGTTTTGCCATGACTTTCTGTGAAAAATCGTTTTATTAGTAAATACCTGATTTGTCCGGATATTAATTTTTAAAAATAAAATAAACAGGTTGATAAGTAAGATGAACTCCTTGTGAAAAACTGAATAACTCCTTATATTTCAAAATAAAATCATTAAAGTTTCTTCTCGACCAGCTCTGATTGCTTAAAGCATTTGTTCCGGAATATTTTAAATGTTCCAAAATTTTAACAGGATTATCAAAAATAAGCTCAATTATTTCAGAATCATAATAAACAAGCTCAAAACAATCGTTAAATATATTTTTATCAAGATATGAAAGCTTATAATTTGTTATTTTTGAAATTTCATAAAGATTTTTATGTCCAAAACTTGTAAAAGCAAGGATTCCTCCTTTGTTCAGATTTAAACTTATTTTTTTCAGGAATGCCGGCAAATCTGAAAACCACTGAAATGTAGCATTTGAAATAATAAGATCAGCTTTTAGCGAAAAATTCATTATTTCTGCATCTCCACCTAAAAACACAATATTTTTAGAAATTTTCTGAATATATTTTTCTGAATCTTCGACTATATCATTTGTATAAAATTCGCTAAAATTAATATTTTTTAATATTTTTTCTGTTAAAATTCCTGTGCCGCAACCTATTTCAAGAATAGTTTCAAATTTATTCCCGCAGTTTTTAGCAAGAATTTCGATTAATTTAGCTGCCATTCCTGTTTGAACTGTGGCATGCCGGTTATAGGTATCAAGACTTTTTTTAAATCTGGTTTTTATAAGATTTTTATTAATGAAAGGTTGCATGTTCAATAATATTTTCCCAGTTATTCCATAAGAAAAAAGCATAATGAGGCGCTTCAATTATCAAAGGAGTTAATTTTTGCTGCCAAAAACATTTTTGATTTTTAGCAGGAATTATTTTATCATATTTTCCGATAATTACCTGATTAAAATTAAACATATCAGAAAAAGGCTCTTTTTTAATATAATATTGAAGTTTTAGAAGTTCTTTTTTTTGGTCAATAATTTCTCGTTTAGGTTGTATTTTTAAAAATTTTTGAAAATCTTCATCTTTTGAAAACATTTTTTTATAAAATTTTTCCCTGTTTAGAAGTGAAAAATTATCCAAAGTCAGCTGAAAAATATTATCAGGTATTCCAAAATCATTATGAATCGGAAAAAAACTTCCATTTATGGCAATAGAAAATTTTATACTGCCAAGATATTCCCTGAAAAAATTAGCTGTCCATACTCCCATTGACCAACAAACAAGATTTATCTCCTGATAATTATTCCATTCTTCTATTTTCAGATTTTCAGCATCAAGATTCTGATAATTATAAAACATTAGGACATCATATTCAGAAGATTTCAAATGAAGAAATGGATTTTCATCCATGCCCCAGCCATTAAAAAAAATTAAAAGTTTTTTAGAAGATTTTTTAATTAACCAAAAATTGTTCATTTTATTTCCTCATTATTGTCATTCAGAGGGCATAGCTAGCGAAGCAGGCGGTGCTGTCCGCATTTGCATCGAAGAATCTCATAGGTGTCAGATTTTGAGATTGCTTCGCTTCGCTCGCAATGACATGTTAATTTATTAGTTTATTATCTGCAATAATTTCAGGAATATTTTTTATATCATCCCATTGCAGCAAAGCTGTAAGCGATATTCTGATTCTTGAAGTTCCTTCAGGCACAGTGGGAGGTCTTACAGGAAGCATTAAATATCCTTTATTTTGCAATTTTTTAGCTATCTTTATTGTATCATTATTATTTCCGATAATCACCGGAACAATTTGACTTTCTCCCAAAGTGTCAAGTCCAAAATTCCTGAGAGAACTTCTTAAAAGTTCAGAAATTTTAGCTAAATGTTCCCGTTGTTTTTGTAATTTCGGGAGTAATTTAATAACTTTGAGTGTCCAGAAAATATTAACAGGAGGAAGCGCTGTAGTAAATATAAAAGATCTGCTTTTATTTATGATATAGTCTTTAAGAATAGGATCAACAAGAATAAATGCTCCTATTGAAGCTATAGCTTTGCCAAATGTGCCGATTATAATATCAATTTCATTAATTAAATTAGTTTGTTCAGATATTCCATAGCCTTTTTCTCCAAATACTCCGATAGCATGGGCTTCATCTACCATTAAAACAGCATCATAATTATTTTTTAGCTGAACTAATTTTTGAAAATCAGCTTTATCCCCATCCATACTAAAAATAGATTCAGATATTATAAGAGCTTTATTATATTTTTTCCTGTTTTTTTCAAGAAAGCTCTCCAACTGTTCATAATTCAAATGACTGTATCTGAAAAAATCAGCTCCTGAAAGTTTTATTCCGTCAATAATACTGGCATGATTGTATTTATCTGAAAAAATTACATCACCTTTTTTAAAAAGAGCGGAAATAACGCCGATATTGGCATGATAACCACTGTTAAAAACAAGACAGGATTTTTCTTTATTCCCGTAAAGATTAATTATTTCATTCTCAAGTTCATCATAAAGCGGATAATTCCCTGTAAGAAGCCTGGAAGAAGAACTGCTTAAGCCAAATTTTTCAATAATTTTTTCATTAATAAGCGAGCTTAAAAATTCTTCAGCTAAAATTTTATCAGTGGCAATTCCCAAATAATCATTTGATGAAAGATTTAAAAGATTCTTTGTTTTATTAAAAGTAACAAATTTACTATTTTTGTCCTGTATGTTGCTTAAAATTCTATAGTTTTCAGCTTTTTTAAATTTTTCAAGCTCAGATAAAAAATAATGATATTTTAAATTATTTATATTTTTCATTGTTTTCCAAATTTTTTAAAATCGTAAATATTTTAATAATTAATAATATTGTATAATTAGAATGTTTAATTTAAAATTTAAAAAATTAAAATTATAAAAAGAATAGTCCTAATATTTTATTTGTGTTATAGTAAAGTTAGAAAATCTATTAGTAGTATAAAATTAAAATGGCTCCCTTTTAGTATAAAATTTAATAAAAATATTTAAAAAAATATTTAAAAAATATTTGAGTTGCTTTTGTTGAAAATTTTTAGCAAAATATAAAAAAAGGGAGTATAAAATTAAATTATTTATGAATTATATTTGCCAGATAGTAAAAATTATGTAACAAGGGGCTGAATTAAAAATGTATTTAAACAAATGTTCAAAGTGCGGCGCTGAATTCGAGACTAAAAATCCTAAAAGAGTTATTTGTCCAGGCTGTTTATATCCGGATAGAAATCCTGTGTCATTAAAATCTTACTCTGATGCTATTGCGCAACCAAATGATTCGCAACAAGAAAAACAACAAAAAGAAAACGATCAAAGAACGCAAATGAATTTTCAACCTCAACAAAGATTTAATAATCAAGGGAGTCAGGGCGGTGGAGAATTCAGAAGACCACAAGGTCCTCCACAAGGCGGATTTAGAAGACCAGGAATGAGTCCTTCACCTAAAAAAAGTTTGCTAATTAGTAAAGAACAGGTAGCTGAAATCGAAAATTTATATAAGACAATGTTGCCTCTTCCAAATCCTGATGCTCACGAAGTAATTGCAAAAGAGATAAATCTTGAACCTAATAAAGTATTTTTTGGAATAAATCTTGTAAGGCAAAAAATGAGACTGCCAAAATTGCCTTATCCAAAGAAAAAATTGGCTGTAAGTTCTGATCAGCTTACTGCTATTGAAAATCTTTATACTCCTTTAATGCCTTTACCTCCTATCGGCTGTCATAAAATTATTGCAAAACAGCTTAAAATGGATGAATGGAGAGTTCACGTAGGTATTGGCATTATAAGAAAGCAAATGAATCTGCCTCGTTGGAATGATCGGGAAGATGCTCCTGAGGAATTTAGAAAACCAGCTCAGGTAAAAGTAGAAGAATAAAAATTCTAAATAAAATTATAACTTTTTGTTACAATTTTGCCTCTTGAAAATCTATTTTAGATAAAATTTTTTAAAAAAAGTTTTTATTATTATATTAACCTTTTTTAGAAGGTTGATTTGGGGTAAAAAATTAAAGTAATTTTTTAAATTATTACTTTAATTAAAAAACTAAAGAGGAAGCAAAAATGTCAGGTAGAATTTTACCACCTCAACAATTACCTCAAAATTTTCTTAAATCACCAGGAAAAAGTGATAATAGAGAGCCTGCGTATTTAAACCCTGAAACGCAACAGTTTGATGCCAGGAAAAAGGCTTTCGATGCTTTTGAGCAAATGAAGCAAAAAAAATATGATAAAATCTTTGGTCATGAAGCAAAGCATAAACAGGTGGGCGGTAGTCAGGCAGGAGCTATTAACATTGAAAAAGATGTTAATGATGTAGCAGTAGAAGGATCTGTACCTATTCAAATGCCTGAGGAGGTTGATCCTAAAAATCCGCAAAGAACTTATGAAATGGCAAAGGTGGCTCATGATTCTGCTTTAGCTCCACCTGACCCTTCCAGTCCAGACCTTGCAATAGCTGCAAAAGCAGGTACTGTAATGACACAAGCTCAAACAGAGGTAAATAACAAAAAAATTTCCCGATTTAATTTTTGTATTTAAAAGAAAAAATCATTTAATTAATTTAATATAAAATTATTTAGGTTAATATATAATTTATGACAAAGAAATTTTTAGGAAAATGAGAAACAGTGAATAAGGAAAAACCAGTATTAATAGCAATTACAGCAGCAAGTGGGGTTATTTACGGCATTAAAACACTTGAATTTTTATTAAAAAATAATTATCAGGTTGAATTGATAATTTCTCAAAAGGCTTATTACATTGCAAAACAGGAAATTGGTCTTGAATTATCACATGATTCAAAAATTATTAAAAAAAATATTTTGGATTTTCTCAATCTTTTAGATAAGGAAGATTTTCTTAAAGTATGGTTAAATGATGAATTATATGCAGCTCCGTCAAGCGGTTCTTATAAAATTTCCGCAATGATAATTTCTCCTGCCAGTATGGCATCTATAGCCGCTATTTCAACAGGATATGCGGAAACCCTGATTACAAGAACAGCAGACGTTATGATAAAAGAAAGAAGAAATTTGATTATTGTGCCTAGAGAAACTCCTTTTAGCAGTATACATCTTGAAAATATGCTCAAATTATCTAATTTGGGCGTTAAAATTGTTCCCCCCATAATTGGTTTTTATGGGAAAATTCAATCTATAGACGATTGTATAAATTTTGTAATCGGCAAAATTTTAGATGCGTGTGATATACCTAATAAACTCTACGAGAGGTGGTATTTATGAATAAAAAGAAAATCATTATTATTTCAGGTAAACAATTTTCAGGTAAAGACACTGTAGCAAGTGTGATTAACAATGCTTTATCGGATTTTAAAAGAGTTGCTTTGGCTGATGCCATTAAAATAGAATTCGGACAGAAAAAAAATCTGACTTTTGCTGAGGTTGACAGAAATAAACCTCTATATCGAGCTGATTTAATCAATCTTGGAAATAAGAGAAGAGCAGAAGACCCTGATTATTGGATAAAAAAAGTCCTTATAGAAAAAGGAAATCTTATTGTGTCTGATTTAAGATTAAAACATGAGCTTGATACCTTTAAAAAACTTGGGTCTACGACAGTAAGAGTTAACTCAGACAGAAATGAAAGAGCAAAAAGAGGTCTTTTGGTTCAGGAAAATGATACAACTGAAATAGACCTTGATAATATTAAAGACTGGGATTATATAATAGAAAATAATGAAAGCTTAGAGTCTTTAATAGAAAATACTGAAAAAATAGCCAAGCTCATAGAAAAATTAATATATTCTTCAAGTAAATAATTTTTTCTGATGATTAAACTTGGAATTACAGGAAATATAGCTTCCGGCAAGACTCTTGTCGAGTCTTTTTTGCAGGAGGAAGGAATAAATGTTATTGATGCTGATAAAACAGTTCATAATCTGCTTGATAATGATAAAGAAATAATAGAGCAGGTTTATGAGCTTTTTAAGTCTTTTGGTTTTGATGTCAGGAATGAAAAAGGCAGTATTTCAAGAAAAAAAGCAGGAGAAATAGTTTTTAAAAATAAAGAAATACTTGAAAAACTTGAAAATATAATTCATCCTAATGTAAAAAAAGAAATACAAAAATTTTTTGAGATAAATCAGGATAAAAAAATAGTTGCGGCAGTTGTTCCTCTTCTTTATGAAGCTGGCATGGGAACAATGTTTGATTATATAATTACAATAATAGTAAATAAGGATATTCAAGTGGAAAGATTAATGAAAAGAGATAATTTAACGCAGGAAGAAGCTCAAACAAGAATAAATATTCAAATGTCCCAGGAAAAAAAAGCCAAAAAAGCTAATTTTGTTCTAAGTAACAACAGCAGCGCCGAAGATTTAAAATATCAACTAAAAGAAATTTTAAGTAAAATATAAAAAAGGAGTCAATAATGATACTTGTAATTGATAATTATGACTCGTTTGTTTATAATCTGGTTCAATATCTGGGAGAATTGGAATATGATTCTCAGGTTTTTAGAAATGATGCAATTTCTGTAGATGAAATAAAAAAACTAAACCCTAGTCACATAATAATTTCACCTGGACCGGGAAACCCTGGCGAAGCCGGAATTTCAAATAATGTAATAAAAGAGTTAAAAGGCATATATCCTATTTTAGGCGTATGTCTGGGACATCAGTGTATTGGCGAAATATACGGAGCAAAAGTCGTTAGAGCGCCTTATCTAATGCATGGCAAAGTCTCAAAAATAATTTTTGACGAAAAAGAGCCTTTATTTTCTGAAATGCCTTGTCCTTTCACAGCTACAAGATACCATTCTCTTATAATAGACAGAGATTCCGTAAAAAATACTCCTTTAAAAATAACAGCCTGGACATCAGACAATATTGTTATGGGTGTAAAACATAAAGATTATCCTAATTTACTTGGAGTTCAATTTCATCCTGAATCCATTCTTACGGAAAAAGGACATAAAATACTCCATAATTTTCTGAACAAAGTTGTGTCCGATAAAGTAAAAAATGAGCTGTCATCCTCAGCGGAGGCAAAGCCGTAGCGTGAGGATCTGCCCAACAAACAATCACAGATTCTCACGCTCCCTTCGGTCGCTGAGAATGACAAAGCGTTTTTAAAACTTCTTAATTCTAATTTGAATTTTAAATAAAATTGCAACGTTTTGTTACAATTTGCCTCTATATAATAAAAATTTTTTCATTTTAAATTTTATTATATATATAATATATAGGTTACCTGAAAGAGATTTATATGTATGAAAATTAAAGTTCCTGTTAAAAATTCTCCTAATATACTAAGGATGGCAATAATAAAACTTGTTGATAACAAAAATCTGACATTGCAGGAAGCAAGCGATATAATAGATTTTATTGGAAGTGGAGAAGCTCTTCCAAACCAGATAGCAGTTTTTTTGACTGCTTTAAAAATAAAAGGCGAAACCTGTGAGGAAATAACCGGTTTTGCGCTTAGAATGAGAGAAAAAGCATTTAAAATAGACCTTGATGAAATTGATAATTTAGTTGACTCCTGCGGAACAGGCGGAGATTTTTCAAATACTTTTAATATATCGACTGCTTCTGCAATTTTAGCTTCTTCTTCAGGATTAAATGTTGCTAAACACTCTAATTTTGGCTTTACCAGCAAATGCGGGAGCAGTAATGTAATTGAAGCTCTTGGGATTTCTCTTTCTAAAACGCCTCACGAAGTAAAAAACAATCTTAAAAAGCATAATATAGCTTTTATTCATGCTCCGTATTTCCATAAATGCACATCTTTTGTAAATACAGTAAGAAAAGAAATAGGCATAAGAACTGTATTTAATTTTTTAGGACCGTTAACCAATCCTGCATATCCGACAGGACAGGTATTAGGAGTTGCAAATCCTGAATTATGCCCTAAAATTGCTGAAACGCTAAATAATTTGGGCTGCAAAAGAGCATTGGTAGTAAATGGACAAAATCCGGACATGGATGAAATAAGTGTATGTGGAAAAACTTTGGTTTATAAGCTTGAAAACAACAAAATAGAATCTTTTGAAATGCATCCTGCAGATTTTGGCATAAAATTATCAAAATTAGAAGATATTCAGGGAAGCGCTCCTGAAATTAATGCAAAAATAATAAAAGATATTTTTTCCGGAAAACTTGATAATGCTAAATTAGATGCGACATTACTAAATTCTGCTGCTTTATTGTGGGTTGGAAATAAAGTTAATTCAATTGAAAAAGGTATTGAATCAGCTAAAGAGCTTATTTCAAACAAAATAGCGCTAAAAAAATTACAGGAATTAAATAACGCAGAATAGAGGAAAATCTTTAAAGGGCAAGGCATCATACAGTTCAGATCGTCAAACACTTGCAAGAACTCTAAAATTTCAAAAGAACCATATACAGTAAACGCATTAATTTAACACTATTTTGTCATTTTGAGGCTGAATAGCAGACAATAATGAGTAACTTGGTATGATTTTAACTTTCCTCTGCAGAATCATAATATTTTTTAAAAATTGCAAGAATCATATTTTCCGTGTCAGTTCTATCTTTTTCATCTTTAAGTAACATAAGATGAAGATCATTTGTTGAATGCTTCTTAAAATATTCTTTTTCATTTTTCGGCATTGTTTCATTATTTATTGGAGATAAAATATGGAGTATTTTTTCAATACTTATTTTGAAAAATTCGTCAATAATTTTACCGTCAAAATGACTTCCTGAATCTTTTCTAAGAATATTTAGCACTTGTAAAAACGGCATTCGGTCACGATAATGCCTCTTGGATGTAATTGCGTCAAATACGTCAGAGACAGCTAATATCCTTCCCCCTAACGGTATTTCTTCTCCTTTTATTTTTCTAAAATATCCTGTGCCATTATATTTTTCATGATGCGATGAAGCAATTTCAGGAACATCTTTAAATTTTTCTTCAAAAAACATTGTTTTTAAAATTTCATTGGTAATAAAGGCATGTTCTTGGATATGCTTATATTCTTCTTCTGTTAATTTACCTTCTTTGCATAATACACTGTCTTTAATGCCAATTTTTCCAAAATCATGCAACATAGCAGCATATTCTAAAACTTCTATATCACTTTTGGGCATTTTCATCTGTTCAGATATTGCAACAGCATAAGAAGTAACTCTTTTGGAATGACCTGCTGTAATTTTATCCCTGGCATCAATTGAAGCGGCTAATGTATTTATAAAACTATTAAACGAGCGCTTTTGCTCTTCATACATTAATTGTTGTTTTTTGAACAATCGCGCATTCTCGAGTGCGATACCGGCGCTAGATCCAATTGCTATTAACAGGTCCTCGTCTTCATGAGTAAAAGAAGATTTTTTCATTTTATTTAAAACTTGAAAAACGCCTATAATTTCATGATTTAAATTTCTCATAGGCATACAGAGAAGATTTTTTGTTCTATATCCTGTTTTTTTATCTATTTCTCTGTTAAATCTTGAATCTTTATATGTATCTTTTATGTTAATAGTCTCTCCTGTCATGGCAACATGACCGGCTAAACCCATATGAGCAGGAAATCTGATTTCCTGACTGCCCATTCCTAATGCTACTTTAGACCAAAGTTCGTTATTTTCCCTATCCAGTAAAAATACTGTGCATCTATCAGAATCAAGAGCCTTTTTAGTTTCTTCAGCTATAATTTCCAATAATTTATCCACATCAGTTTCGGCTGCAATAGACCTTCCTATTCTTAACAATGCTAATAGAGGGTCTTTATTGCCGCCGCTTATATCCAAAGCTGAATTATTAGGTATTAACTTAGATTCATAAGAAGAAACCACTTCTTTTTTAGCAGAGCTGTCTACAATACTTGTCCATTTTTCCTCATCAAGCTCAAACAAAAAATCCTCTATTTTTTTAATCAAAATAGAAAGATTGCTTATTTTGGCTATATTAAGCGATTCCAGCAAGCTTGATATAGCCATAGGAATATCATTAGTTTTTCTGTATATATTGCTTAATTCATAATAACATCTTGCAATCTCAGCGTTAATACCTATTTCTTTAAACAATTCTATTGCTTCTTTAATGCTTTTAATTGCTTCATTAGATTGTCCGAGGTTATAATAAGCTATTGCTTCTGTTTGTTTAGTAAAAGCGTAACCCCTGGTTGAAGCTAAATTTATAAATATTGGCTGAGCTTCGTTTTGAAGTAAATTAAGGGCTTTTTCAGGTTCTTCTTTCTTAATTTTTATATTTGCCAAAGTACAGTATGAAAACGCATATATTAAAGGACTTTGGATTTTTTTAGCCAGATTTATTGATTTTATACAAAATTCCGTTGCAAGATCAGAATTTTCCTGCGCAAAAAAAATTTTAGCCAGTTCATTTTGAATCCTTGAACTAGCTGAATAATCATTAAAATATTCCAGAATAGCTAAAGCGTCTGATAATTGAATAACAGCTTCTTCATAGTTTTCTATACTGGATAAATATCTTCCTATTAATAATTTTGTAACTGCTAATTCTCTTTTATTATTTATTTCTTCTTTAATTTTTAAGGCATCTTTAAGATATTTTAAGGCAATTTGATGATTATTTATTCTTAAATAAAATATTGCCAGGCTGTCCAAAATTTTTGCATACTCTAAACAATCAGGACCAATTAATTTTTGAGCGTTTTTATAATATTTTAGAGCTTCACTAAAGCGTTTTTCAGAATAATATATGATTCCATAATAATGGAGGACTTTAGCTTTAGCTTCAGCGTCGGCTTTTGCATTTTCATTTTCAAGCAAATATTTAGCATCGTTTAAAAGAGTAAGGGATCTGATTAATCTGTCATTACAATTGTAATAATGAATTAATGCCAGCTCTGTAAGACAAATAGCAATATTAGTAATATCTTTAACCTCAAGAAAGTATTTTTGAGCTTCTTCGATATGCTTAATTGCTTTTTCGTAATTTTTTTTTGATGTTTCAATCAAGCCAAAATCCAGCAAAAGTTTGGCTTTTTTTTGACAGTCAGATACCAGATCAATTTCTTGTTCTAGTTTTATAGATTGATCCATGCCAAAATTTAAAGATAATTCATTAGAAATATTTTTTTCATTATTGTTCATCGTTAGAATAATTATACATTAGGATTATGTTTAAGAAAACATTTTTTATTTCAGACAAGAGGCACATTTAAACAATGAAAGTTTTTAATATTTATTGATGAGAATTTTTTGCAATTTAATAAAAAGAAAAGAAAATAATGGACATACAAACAAATTTTAATAGAAATTTTTATACAAAATTAAATAAAAAACAGAATTTTCCAAATGTTAATTCTAATAATTTTATAGCGCAAAAACAGGCAGAATCACTGAAAACAACAGGAGATGGTTATAATAAAAATCTTCAATATGATAAAGCTATTAATTTTTATAAAAAAGCTATTAAAACAAAACCTGATTATATTGATGTTTATTATAATTTGGCAAAAGTTTATAATGATACAGGAGATGCAAAAGACGCTATTAATACTTATAAAGAATTACTAACAGTCTGTCCAAAAGAAATAAAGGCTTTAGCTTATATTGGAGAGTGTTATAAAAATATTGAAGAATATGATAATGCCAATAAATACTATAAAGCGGCTCTTAATATTGATCCAAAATATGATTTGGCTAATAGATTTTTAAAAGAAGCGAATAATTTAAAATTAAGCAAAACAAATCTAAATCTGGCTGAACAGATGAAAGCTCAATATGCAAGGAAAAATCTGAACGCATCTGTGAATCTGGTAATGACAAAAGCTCCAAAAGAGTTAACAAAAGACATGCAGGACATTAAATATGCTTTTAATAAGACAAATGCTTTAAGCGGAGTTTCAAATATTGCGCAATACGAAAATAATGAAAGAAAAATAGTTATTACTGATAGATATGTTTGGGCTGCTCCGGAAATAATAGCAGCTTATATAGTTCATGAAGCTGTTCATGCCAGAGATCATGACACTCATACTTCTATTAAAGAAGAACAGGATGCTTACAGAGAATCAGTAAAATTTTGGCTGGCTAACAGCAATGGGATCAAAGACCCTGAAATGGAATTAGCCGCGGATTTGTATCTTAAAAGTCCTGAAGCCCTGGATGAAAGGGTTGGAGAAGTTTATACCAAAAGAAATAATTCTATAGCTGAATTTTCACCATATCATGGAATTTCAGCAGGAATTTTTGGACTTAGAAGTAAATTCAGAAAGTTAAAAGATTTCTTTAAAAACACTCTTTCAAGCGATCCGGCTATGACTTCTCAAATTATCAATGACTAGCAGCGGCTGAATTGCTTTTATAAATCCTTGCTTTTATTCTATGGTATAGTAAATTATAAAATTATTAGAAATATATGGATAAGTAAGGAGATTGTGTATAAATGCGAAAATTAAGTTATGTAATTGTTTTTATGATGATTTTTTGTTTAATATCAGGCTTATTGGTTTATTCTGCTCCAAAGCAACAGGTTAATACCTGTCCTTGCAAGCCATATCCATTGGGTAATATTTTAAGCAGAGGTTTTCAAAAAGTTTTTGGATTAAATTTGCTGGCTTCAAAAGTTGTTGAATCGCAAGCTAAAAAACAACTTCAAAAGATGATTGACAAAGGAGAAATCGAGTTAAATCTGCAATCTTACAGCGTAACAGATTTAATAGCCGGAAAAATAAAAAATATAGAACTGAAAGCAAAAAATGTTTCTCTGGATGATGTCTTTATTTCATATATAGAAGCCAAGAGTTTATGTGATTTTATTTATATTAATTATAAAAAAGACCCTGTTGAGCCTCTTGCTCCAATATATGTCGCATTTAAAGGCACAATAACTGAAAATGACATAAATAAAAGTCTTTTATCCTCAAAATATCAAGATCAATTAAAAGGAATTAAAGTAAAAATTTATGGAAGAGATCTTCAATTTGTTGATTTTTTTAACCCAAAAGTTGATATTAATAATAATAGAGTATATTTTAGCGCGGATGTTCATATTGCCGGAGTGCCTGTAAGAATACCAATGAAAGTAGGAAGCGGGATTAGAATAGTCAATAAACAAATAAGATTAGCTGATATCCAGATTGTAACAAAATCTTTTGAATTAAAACCCATTGCCGATCTTATTGAAATGCAAAAGCCGGTTGTTTTTGACTTAAATAAGTTAGAAAAAGATGATACAAAAATAAATATTAAAAAAATATCCATTAATAATGATAAAATTGATATTGAAGGAACTGTATGGTTAGCTGGTAAAACTTAAAGTTTTTAGAAAAAATTCAGAGGAAAAATATGAAAATTTTTAGAATCTTAAGAATTTTTGTTCTAACATTAGTAGTTATTTTATTTGCTTTTGTTTTTTTAAAAGATAAAGATTTTTTAAAATTTACACGAATGTTTCCTCAAAATTTAGTATCTGTTTATTTTACAAAAGTAATTGATCAAAATGATGAGCAAATACTTCCTGTGAAGAGAAAAATTATTCAAGATAAAAGCAAAAGCCGTTTAAAATTTGCTATTGAAGAACTTTTAAAAGGTCCGACTTTAATTGAACAAAGATTTGGTTATTTTACTGAAATTCCTGAAAAAACTATTCTTCTTGGAATTAAGGAAACTCCTGAAAAGATTATAATTAATTTATCGAAAGATTTTGAGGCGGGCGGAGGTTCACAAAGCATGACTTTAAGGCTTAAGCAGGTTATTTATACTTCTATTAATTCTGTGGAGAATAAATCTGTTTATCTTGAGCTTAATGGGAAGCAGGTAAATTATATTGGAGGAGAAGGAGTAGAGGTTCCTTATCCTTTAGCTGAAAAAAATTAAAAATAAAAATGCTTAAGATGTCTTAAAAAGCATTTTATACAAGTGTTCTTCCACATAAAGTCTTATTTCAAAATATTTTTCTCCATTGATTTTTTCTGTTTCAACAGCGCATTTTGGAGGATCCTGATATTTTTTAGATTTTTTTAATATTAGTCCAAAAAATTTTTTTATTGCTATAAACGGACGTTTTATTAAAGAAACTTTGGGTTTAGGTTCTGATTTATAAACCAGTTTAGGATTTATTAATCGCTTTTCATATACAGGAATAAGGGCAACAATTTTTCCTTTTTGTTTAAACATAACAAAATCAATATTATTTTCGTTTTTTGGAGTTAAAAGATAATAACCTGGAGATATTTTTGTATTTTTACATCTTAGAGTCTGAGAAATCCTGATAAGCGGATAGGGAGATTCTATAAATTGACTGTAATCGTTGATTTCATTAGGATCTTCGTTATGGTCATAATTTATATCTATAGGTGTAAGATTGGTATAAATCAAATCATAATTAATATTTTGGGCAATGCCGGCATGCGCCAAAAATACTTGTAAAAGCAAATTTAAAAAAATTAAAGATAAAAACTTTTTCATATTTTCCTCTATAAATGCTTATTAAGAATAAAAGTTACCGGACCGTCATTAACCAGCGAAATATCCATCATAGCGGCAAATTTACCTGTTTTTACAGAAATATTTTTTTCTTCAAGATATTTTATGAATTTTTCATAAAGAGGAATAGCTGTATCAGGCTTTGCTGCATTGTCAAAACTTGGTCTTTTGCCTTTTTTATAGTCTCCTGCAAGTGTAAACTGAGAAACTACAAGTATTTCTCCTTTAATATCCAAAACTGAAAGGTTCATTTTTCCGACTTCATCTTCAAAAATTCTTAATTCTGCTATTTTATTTGCGAGAAATTTTGTTGCTTCTTCTGAGTCATTTTTTTCTACTCCAAGTAATACAAGAATTCCTTTATCAATTCTTGAATATAATTTCCCATCTATTTCAACAGAGGCGTTTTTAACACGTTGAATTACAGCTATCATACAGTCTCTTTCTCATTTCTTTAATAGCTTCAAGATCATTTTTTAGCCTGTTATATCCATGTATAAAAACATTTTTAGCAAGCTCTATAAATTTTTTAATGGAATCAATATCAACAGAACCGTCAGTAACAGCTAAATGATTGGATAACTTTGAATATTCAGGAAAAATTAAGCCTAATAACAGTAAATTTTGATTTAAAAATTTTTCTTCAATTATTATAAAATTTTTTAAAACTTCCTCACAATATCTTTTAAATTGCTTGTTATAAAATCTGCCTGTATTAAACTGCTTATTTAGCCTGATGACCGAAGACTTACCATGTTCAAAATATTCAAAACTCGTCTGTAATAATTCAATGGTTTCATCTATTGCTTTTAAAAGAATTGAAGATTTTTCCTGCTGAAGATTTCTCCCTGATTTAAGCGATTCCTGAATAATAGATTCAACATCTATAGGAGCGTTAGCATGATTTTCAAGAACCTGTTTAAGGGGTATATGCTCGAATCCTTCAATATAAGCTCCTCCTTCAGTTGAATTAATAAATTTTATTTTATCTCCAAATTCTGTTGCAGCATTTTCAAAATACCTGATAAAAGTTGCATAACCTGGTTCTGTGGGTAGCATTTTGCCATTTTGTCCTTTTACAAAGTATAAATTTTCTGTTATATCTTTAAATCTTGATTCTGTCAAAAGTTTTGCAAGTTCTTCGTCGTGATTCATTGTTTTAATATAACTTTCAAGATCATCAGGTCCTACTTCCATTTTTCCGGTTTCCTGATTTTTTTTGCATTTCAAATTATGATAAGGACTATCCTGAGAATAACATCTGCCTTCAGAATAAGCTAAATCCTGTCCAATTAAAATTATCGGGTTACATCCCAGAATCTTTGCCGAAAATAAAGCGCATAAAGACACTGTTCCTTTATTTAAATAATCATCCAAAGAAATATCAAGAAATTTAGCCAGCCATTTTGTAGTAAAGTCATTATTTGGATAATAATTAAATTTATGTTTTGCAGGCAAATCATGAAAACTTTTAAAGGTCATTGGATGCAAAATCAGATTCATTTTTGATACATCTATTCCTGAAATCTGCGCAGAACAGTCATGATATTCTACAATTGCAAGAAAATCAGGCTTTATTTTGTGTTTTACCGCTGTTTTTAAGGCTGTGCCAACACAAAAAGTCAAAACTTTATCCTGATATTCATATAAAATATCAATATTTTTATCAAGAGAAGGTCCGGCTGATATTATAACAGCTGGTTTATTAACGAATTTTTGGCGTAAAGATTCAAGTTCCTGATTTCCAATCATTTCAGGAATGTTATTAATGCCCGCAATAGTCCATTCAGAGCATTTTCTAAAGAGATTGGAATAATTGCTGGAATATAAACCCTTAATAAATCCAATGTCATTAACTAAATCCTGAATAGCATCAGGATATAATTTAGTGTATGAATCCAAAAAACTTAAAGTTACTTCTGCTCCGTCAAAATATAAACGTTCAAAACTTTTTTCAATATCCTCTATTGAATCAACCAAAACAACCGTATCTTTATTCAGCTCTTTTGAAAAATCTATAATTTCCAAAGTTATTCTTAAAATATCAAGATTAGGCTCATAAATTACTATTTTACCTTTACAGCTCAGAGAAAATCTTTTGAATAAATATCCTAACCCCAGTCCAAACAATATATTAATAGTTGATTTGGTATTATTAGAAAGATTATTAAAAATTCTAAAAGCCTCTTCCTGAGGATCAATACTGTCATGAAGCAAAATATTATTATAAGATAAAATAACATCACCGGATTTTGCTTCTAAAAATTCAAATTCGCAATCAAACTTATCATTTTTGGCAATTTTTTCAGCCAATTTTTTGTTATATCGGGAAATTTGTTCAAGATTTTTTTCTAAAATTGTTTTTTCCATAAAATACTTCCAATATTTTTAAATTTATACTTAACCAAAAAAGTGTCATTGCGAGCGAAGCGAAGCAATCTCATAAAAGAACTCTTTCTTAACTAGATAAAGTATATGTCATTGCCTCCTGACAGTCGAGCTTTATTTGTTTTTTTAATTCATTTTCTGAGCTGAATTTCTTTTCATTACGCAGTTTTTTAAGAAAACTAACTTCTATTTCTTTATTATAAATATTTTCATTAAAATCAAGAATATGAACTTCTGTTAAACTTGTTTTCAGATCATTAAAAGTTGGTCTTCTGCCTATGTTAATTACGGCATTATATTGATTTTTGCCAATATTTGCCAGTCCCAAATACACACCATCCCCTGGAATTATTAAATCATCAGACATAGATAAATTGGCTGTAGGAAATCCAAGCCCTGCGCCTCTTTGTTTCCCTATAATTACAGCGCCTTTAATAGAAAAGGGTCTTCCTAAAAGGTTTAAACACAAAGATACATCTCCCGTAGAAATAAGATTTCTAATAGCTGAACTGCTTATTATCTGATTATTTAATGTAACAGGAGAAATTACATTGATTTCATAGCCATATTGAGAGCTATATTGTTCAAAAAACTTGCTATTACCTTTTTTTTGAGATCCAAAATGATGATTATAACCTATAGTTATACTTTTAGCGTTTAATCCTTCTGTTAAAACAGTTTTTAAATAGTCTCCCGCGCTCATTTTAGATAATTCTTCAGTAAAATTAAGGACAACAGCAATATCAATTCCTGCTTTTTCAAATAAATCAAGCCTGCTTTCAAGAGAAGTAATAAGTTTTACAGGGGCTTTAGTTGTTATATATTGAGGATGCTTTGAAAAGGTTACTATTATTGATGGAATAGCTAGTTTTTTTGATTTTTCCACAGCGTTTTTAATAACTTTTTGATGTCCTAAATGCATACCGTCAAACATGCCTAAAGCCAGGCATGATGAATCAACTAAACCAGTCTTGATTTCATGAAAAATCAGCAACTTAATATCCTCTTACTTAGTATAACTAATTAAAATTATAATATAAATTCTGAAATTAAGGTTTAATTCTGTCCATAAGTCGTGGAAAAGGTATTGTTTCTCTGACATGGTGCAAACCACATATCCAGCTTACAGTTCTTTCAATACCAAGCCCGAATCCTGAATGCGGCACACTGCCGTAACGTCTCAAATCCAGATACCATTCAAAAGCTTCCTGAGGAAGATTATGTTCTTTAATTTTTCCTAAAAGAATAGCAAGCTCATCCTCTCTTTGTCCTCCGCCAATCATTTCACCATAACCCTCAGGAGCTATCATATCCACACAAAGAGCAAATTCAGGATTTTCAGTATCCTGCTTCATATAAAAAGCCTTACATTTAGCCGGATATCTATGTATCAAAACAGGACGATCAAATTGTTCGGATATAATTGTCTCTTCATCTCCGCCAAAATCTTCGCCCCACTGCATTTCTTTATTATTTTTGTTTAAAATTTCAAGAGCTTTATCATAAGTAATTCTTGGAAAAGGTTTTTTAATATTTTCAAGCTTAGAAATATCTCTTTCCAAAAGCTCAAGTTCTCTTCTCCTGTTTTTAACAACCTGCTGAACCACATATTCAACAAAATCTTCTGAAAGATTCATAATGTCATTAAGATCACTATAAGCAACTTCAGGCTCAACCATCCAAAATTCCGTCAAATGTCGTCTTGTTTTTGATTTTTCAGCTCTAAAAGTCGGACCAAAACAATAAACTTTGCCGAAAGCCATTGCGGCAGCTTCCATATAAAGCTGTCCGCTTTGAGTTAAATAAGCTTTTTCATCAAAATATTTTGTTTCAAAAAGGGTTGTAGTTCCTTCACAAGCCGCAGGAGTAAATATAGGAGCGTCTACAAGCAAAAAATCATTATTATTAAGATAATCCCTGACAGATTTTATAATTTCGTGTCTAATTCTTAATATTGAATGCTGTCTTTGTGATCTCAGCCATAAATGCCTGTTTTCCAACAAAAAAGCAATGCCGTGTTCCTTTGGTGTAATAGGATAATTAATAGCTTCTTTAATTATTTTTATGTCTTTTACCGCTATTTCAAAACCTATATGTGATCTTTTGTCTTCTCTTACAGTTCCATAAACTATTATAGAAGATTCGTTAGTAAGTTTATCAGCTTTTTCAAAGACAGAAGCTTCAACATCTCCTTTAAAAATCACAGCCTGAATAATTCCTGTGCCATCTCTGACCTGCAAAAAATGTAATTTTCCACTGGATCTTTTTTGATAAAGCCAGCCTTTTAAGCAAATATCCTGACCTTCATATTTATTGATTTCAGAAACATAAGCATGTTTATATTCTGACATTTTAATTTTCCCTTTAAAATTGTCTAAAAGTGTCATTGCGAGCGAAGCGAAGCAATCTAAATCTATAACAAGGGGTCACGACCCCTTGTTTGGATCGCCGCGTCGGGCTTTCAGCCCTCCTCGCGATGACATCTTTGATATTTTGTATCTTATTCATAGTGAACATCTCTAAAAATTTAATATTTTAACTATATCTTCTATACGAGAGGATGTCTTTTTAATTTCGCAGTCTGAATATTTCATTGCGGAATCAGGGTCTTTTAAACCATTTCCTGTAAGTATACATACTATAGTAGAATTTTCTTCAATCATTCCTGCTTTGTGGGATTTAATTAATCCTGCAACTGAAGCTGCGCTTGCAGGTTCTGCTAAAATCCCTTCTTTCCTTGCCAGTAATTTATATGCTTCTATAATTTCATTATCAGTTACGCTGTCTATTATGCCATCAGATTCTTTCATTGCGGCAACAGCGTAATCCCAGCTTGCAGGATTTCCTATTCTTATTGCAGTGGCAATTGTTTCAGGTTTATAGATTCTTTCGCCTTTTACTATTGCAGCTGCTCCTTCAGCTTCAAACCCATACATTTTAGGTGTGTTTGGAACTATTTTTCTTTTGCTGAATTCAGTAAATCCTTTCCAATAAGCTGTTATATTTCCGGCATTTCCAACTGGAATACACAAATAATCAGGCGCTTTGCCCAATACATCACATATTTCAAAAGCAGCGGTTTTTTGTCCTTCTATTCTATAAGGATTAATAGAATTTACAAGAGTTAACGGATAATTTTCAGTTAACTCTCTGACTATTTCTAGAGCTTCATCAAAATTACCCTCCGTAGCTATAACTTCTGCTCCGTACATCATAGCCTGAGCTAATTTACCAAGCGCAATATATCCTGATGGAATAATTACAAAGGTTTTAATACCTGCTTTTGCTCCGTAAGCAGCAGCAGAAGCGCTTGTGTTTCCTGTGCTTGCGCAAATTATTGCTTTACTGCCTTCTTCAACAGCTTTAGAAATTGCCAGAGTCATTCCTCTGTCTTTAAAACTTCCCGTAGGATTCGCTCCTTCATATTTTAGAAACAAATTGGCTTTTAATCCGATTTCATCTGCCAGATTATCAGCTTTAATCAAAGGAGTATTTCCTTCATTTATTGAAATAATCGGGGTTTTTTCAGTAACAGGAAGATAATCATAATATCTTTTTATTAATCCTCTATAGGGTCTGCATCTTGTATCCATTGTTTAAACTACCTTTTTATTTAATATTTAATCCATTACTCTAATAACATTAGCAATTTTTTTGGTTGTTGGTCTTTTAGAAATTTCTTCTACTGCTTTTTGAATATTTTTTTCATACGCTGACTCTGTTAAAAGCACAATCCTTGCGCTGCCGTCTTCCAAAATGCCTTTTTGGATTATACTATACAAATTTATTTGATTTTTACCGCAAATAATCCCAAGATCACCAATTACACCTGGAATATTGGAAGCATTAACCCTGATATAGTATTTATTCATAGTTTCATCAATCTTTAAGTGCTGAGCGTCCAACTCATGTTTACACCTCATCATTGGCAGAATATAGTCAGTCCTGTCCAGTTCACTTGTTATAGCAAGAATATCACCTACAACAGAGCTTGCAGTCGGCAATTCTCCTGCGCCTGGTCCTGCAAACATTACCTGTCCGACTATATCGCTTTCAACAACAACAGCATTTAAAACCTGATTAATGTTTGCAAGAGGATGAATTTTCGGCACAAGCATAGGGTGGACTCTAATATCCACTTTATCATTATTCTCAGCCTGAGCAAGCGCTATTAGCTTGATTTTATAACCAAACTCAGAAGCATAGGCAATATCAACAGGATTTATTCTGTCAATGCCTTCTCTGTAAATCTCATTTATATTAATTCTTTTATTAAAAGCCAATGAGGAAAGAATAGCAATTTTATAAGCAGCATCATATCCCTGAATATCGCCTGAAGGATCAGCTTCTGCATATCCAAGCCTTTGAGCGTCCTTTAAAATTGTTTCAAATTCACTGCCCTCTGTTTCCATTCTGCTAAGAATATAATTTGTAGTGCCATTTAAAATTCCGGCTATTTTAGTAATTTTATTTGCCGCTAAAGATTGTTTTAAAGGCATAATAATCGGGATTCCGCCTGCTACTGCGGCTTCGTATAAAATAACTACATTATGTTTCCTGGCAAGTTTAAACAGTTCTTCTCCATGTTTTGCAATAAGTTCTTTATTTGCAGTAACAATATGTTTTTTGTTTTGAATAGCTCTTTTTATTAAATCAAGACAAGGATTAACACCGCCTACAACTTCAACCAGTATTTTGATTTCAGGGTCATCAACCACAGAATAAGCATCATTAGTTAAAATACTTTGGTCTAAATCAGCTATTTCTCTTTTTTTATCAATATTTTTAACTGCTATTTTCTTAATTTCAATGTTATCAAATTTTTTAAGAACTTTTACAACTCCTTTTCCGACTGTACCAAGTCCCAGCAAACCTATAGAAACTTTCCCACTCATAATAAAATAACTCCTGTCTTTTTATACAAGTCCCAACTTAAATTTAAAAATGTTTTTGGGAACAGATAATTTTTTAAATTTTACATAAATTAAAAAACTAAAAACCAATTTTAGTTGAGTATATTTATTTTTCAATAATTGATATATTTGAAATTCCAACATTTCTTGCTGCATCCATAACTTTAACCACAGCGCCGTGAGTCGCATTATCCGCTGCTTTAATTAACAATCCTTCCTTCTTTATTTTAGAAGCTTCCAAGATAACAGAAACAAGAGATTCAGGCGAAACTTCTCTTTGATCTAAAATATATTTATCATTTTCTAATACGTCGATAGTTATAATTTTTGATTCCTGTTTTTTTTCAACATAGCTATTGCCGGGTACAGTTAAATTCAAGCCCTGCTGATCTAATAACGGAGCTATAACCATCATTATAATTAATAAAACAAGAAAAATATCTGTTAAAGGCGTAATATTAATATCACTAAAAATTTGTCTTTGTTTTTTGCCTGATATTCCCATAATAAATTCCTAAAAAATTTGTTCTAACCTGTTTTATCCGTATTAACTTTTTCTTCCAATTTTTCTAAAGTTTTTTGCTGTTTTTTTGATAAAGGTTCACCTGCAATAGTCAGTTTTTCATATCCTGCTAATTTTGCCGCTTTAATAACTTTCATAATTTCTTTATTTTTGGTTTCAGTATCAGCTTTTACCACAATATATTTATTTTTAGCTTCATTAATTAAGGAGCTTAGTTTTTCTGTAAGCTCATCAGGGTTAACAGGAGCGCTGTTTATAAAAAATTTAGAGTTTTTAGTAATAGCAATCACTACTTTATCATCTTCTATGCTCATGCCGTTATTTATTTCGGGCATATTGATATTTTTGTCAATTGCCTGAAACATTGGCGCCATAACCATCATTATAATTAACAAAACAAGAAAAATATCCGTTAAAGGCGTAATATTAATTTCGCTGAATATATTATTATTATTACCTGAAGATTGTATAGTCATAATTTAAAATCCTGTTTTTAAAACTGTTTTTGCATTCTGGAGCTTTGAATTTGCTGAATAGTTTTTCCTATTGGAATTTCTTCATCTTCTACACTGTCTGCAAAGCTAAGAAACAGCAATTTTAAAAGTTGGAAATCGTCTTCATATCTTCTTACAATACTTTGAAAAGAGTTATATAAAATAACTGCTGCTATAGCAACACCCAATCCAAACGCTGTGGCAATAAGGGCTGATCCAATACCTAAAGCAACCGCTGAACTTTGATTTCCCTGAAGAGCCAAATCCTGAAAAGTATACAAAATTCTGACTACTGTGCCTAATAATCCCAAAAATGGAGCAACACCGCCAATAGTGCCTAAAATTGCCAGATGTTTTTCAAGTTTTCTTGTTGCCAAGCTTGTAGAAATATCAAACGACCTTGAAAAGTCCTTTTTTTGCTCAGCAAGGACACGAACTCCTTCTTCTGCAACTTCGCCGATAATACCGCCAAGCTGAGAGCTGAGATTTTGCGCTCCTTCAAGATTTTTTCTTTGCAGTTCTTTTTGAAGTCTATGAATAAACTGTACTACATCCCTTTTATTTTCCCTATAAAAGGAAACTCTGTTAATTGCAACAGCAACAACCAGAACAGAAGCTATCAGGATAGGTAAAAGAACCGCCCAGTCCTGTTTAATAGAGTTAAATAATAATTCCATATATACAAACCTCACTATTTATTTAAATATCTGCTACCAATACCAAGAACGTTATAATCAAATGTAAATTCAATATCAATATCATTTCCCTTATATTCAGGCGGTAAAGGTCTAAAAGGCTCTGCCAGCTCAACAGCTGAAATTGCTGCTTTATCCGCATCCGGATTCCCTGATGATCTTTGCACTCTTAGATTTATTAATCGCCCACTTTTGCTTACTTTAAATAATAACACAACTCTTTTACTTTCATTACCTCTGGGAGGTTCCCAGTTACGTTTTATTCTTCTTTGCAGCTCTGCCATGTATGCTCCAAAATCAGGCTCTTTAATAGCATCTATTCCCGGTCTTCCCGACGGATTCCCCGGACTTGGATTACCGGCTTGCCCTCCTCCGAGTGAGTAACCTCCCGAGTTGTTACTTTTTTTTGCAAATCTGCCTGAATTGCCATCACTTGACATAACAGGCGCAGGTGATGAACTTGGAGAGGATTCTCCTATAGGTCCGCTTGTAACAGGTCCGCCGCTTGGAAAAAATGCTTTTGGAGCTTTAACAGCAGGAGCTGGTATAGAAAATGCTTTTGGCTGAGTAATTTTTGGCTGGGAAGAATTTTGTTGAAGCATTGGACGAGGAGGAACTTTTGGAGCTTCTGCCTGAGCTTGTTTTGTTACGTGTTGAACAGGCTTACTTATAGTTTTAGGTGGAGTATCCTGTCTGGGAGCAGGATTAGACTTGCTTTGCAAGGCTCTTGGCTGAGGATCCGAAATTGGTTTGTCAGGATCATGCTTTCCTCCGGCTCTTGAATTTTTGTCTGATCTATATTTTGTATTGGGATTTATTGGCTTTTCTTCAGGCTTATCAACAAGAACAAACTCAATATCACGCATTTTAGGATGAGGTTTATTCACCAAAGGCAAAGTAATTCCTAAAATCGCCAGCAAAAATATAAAAATTTTAAATAATAGCCAAAAAAGAATTATTAACACAGGATGAAATATTGCCGATATAATCAGGGCTTTTTCCAAAGGCACATTTTCTGTGTCTTCTCTGAGTACAGCAGGTAATTCAAACTCTTCATTAAGGTCTTCTTGCTCTTGCGTCTTCCCTAATATATTCATTTAAATTTAAACTTCCTACTTGCTTACAATAATTTCTTCTTTTTATTTATTTTGATATTAAATTAATTAATTAGAAGTTTAGCATAATCTAAAAATTTACCGCAATTAACCAGGTTGGTATTTTGGTTAATAACCGTAATTTGTGTTTGTATTAACTGTAAAAGGCTGTTCAAGTATAATTTCTACTTTGGAATTTGCCGGAATAATAGCATCAATACCCTTATCAATAATACTTTTGCCTAAACCAAGACCACCGCCTACAGCGCTGCCATAAATTGCGCCCTTTCCAACTTTACCCCCAGAAAGAGGACCCATAAAAGTTCCCATTATAGCTCCCAAGCCAGCGCCAATAGCGCTTTTTTTAACAGCTTGAGTTATTTGTTCTGTTGTTGTGCCGCCAACAAGCAATCCTGTGCCGTCTTCAGTTGCAAGCTTACCTGATATAGGTATTCTTTGACCGGCTGGAGTAATTACGTTAGTAAAGCGGATTTTTAATTTCCCATGTTTTCCGGCTAAACCGGCTTTTTCTGCAAGGACTATATTGCCTTCCACAATGCTGCCTGCCGGTAAAACAGTACCGCCGCCATAATAAAAACCTGAATTAAGCGCTGCTGTAACTGTATCGCCAACAGTAAGAAATTCGCTGCTAATAGAAGTCGTTGATGTTGCAGGAAGTGAAATCCCGGACGGAACAGTAACCACCCTTCCTTGTAATGGAGGCATATTATTGTTTTGACCATAATTCGTGCTATAAGCAGGAGTATAATTTTGGTTATAGGCAGGAGTATAATTATTATAATTATATGGAACCTGATATCCTTGCCCAAATCCTGCAATTATACCATTAGCAAATAACATGCCGGTTAAAAAAGAAGTTGTTATTAATTTAAAATTTCTTTTAATTATTTGTTTTTTCATGTTCATTTGTATCTCCTTTCAATCGCGTTTAATAATTATAATAATTATAATTAAAGTATTTAATTTATGTTAACACAATAAAATTAAACTTAAAATCCAATTAAAAGACTTTTTTAAAAAATTAATCTTTAGCAATATCAAGATTTAATTCTTTATCAAGCACAATAATCCACTCTGAGCCTGATAACTGTTGGGTTTCTTTACCCATTTGTCTTGGACCGTCAGGTACCAGCTGCACTATAATTCCGATTCCTTCTATATAATAAGGAACTTTCCTGTATTTTGTCCTTTCTGTAAATTCTCCTCCTATTTTTCCTGTGTTTTCTTTTGTCCAAATATGTCCTAAAATGCTTATTTCTTTATCATTAGGAAATTGTAAAGTTTCAATCACTATATTAAAATACCCGTTTTGTCCAATTTGGGCTTTTTTTAGATCAATTATTTTTCCAATGAACTTTGAATTTTTAGGAATACAGATAATTTTTCCAATATTAATATCATCAGGAACGATTAAATAAACTTTATCTTCAGGGTTATTAAGCTCAGTAGAAATTTTATACTGCAAAATAGCTTTAAATATAGTTCCTGCCGGAAAATTCACTTTGTAGGAATTAATATTTTCATTAAACGAAGGATTTTGAGCAAAAATAGACGTATTTAAGCCAACAGTAAAGGCTAAAAATAAAATAAAAAATAAAATTAATCTATATTGACTTAACATAGCATTCTCCTTTGTTTTATAAATAATTGTAAATAATTTTAACTAAAAAATAAAGTTTTATAAATTTCGACCGATAAATAAGATGTAAGGTCTTTTAATTTTTTTAAGAATAACAGGTAAAAATTTAAGGAGTAGTTTTATGATAAAAGTTTTTATGCTTGTGATTATTATTATATTATTATCTTCTAATATATGTTTTGCAGACGTTTTTCAGGATGGAATCAACGCATATAGCCAAAAAAATTATACTAAAGCTGAAATTTGTTTTAAAAATGCTTTATCTTCTAGTCCTAACAATGTTTCTGTAAGATATTATTTAGCTATAACTCTGGTAAAAAATAATAAACTTCAGGATGCTCAAAAAGAATATTTATATATTATAAATGCTGCTCCAAATAGCGAAGCTGCTTACAGGTCTACGCAAGGTCTAAGCATGTTGACCTCTGCAACTTATTCTCCTTCTAAATCATCCAATATATCAAAGATTACCCTTGATATTGACGCTAATAAACCGGCTTTAATCGTAAAAAATGTAGTGATAAATAATCAGGCATCTGCAAATTTTGTTCTGGATTCAGGAGCTACATATACATTAATATCTTCAGCTTTAGCAGAAAAACTTAGATTAAACACGAATAATTCATCAAGAATCCAGCTAATGACGGCAAATGGACTAATTACAGCTCCAAAAATCATGTTAAAAAGTATTGAGATAAACGGGCTTATTGCAAGAGACGTGGAAGTTGTGGTGCATGATCTTGATGGAGGAAAAGAATTTTCAGAATTTAGCGGAATTTCAGGACTACTGGGATTAAGCTTTATGCAAAAATTCAAAGTTACAATTGATAAGCTAAACGGAAAATTAACTCTGGAAAAAACTTATTAGCTCTTGCTTATAATATCTAAATCAAATTTTTATATATTTTCGCTCAGAAGAATTTATAAATTTTATTCCTTCTTTTTTTATATATAAACCAAATTTTAAAGGTTTAAAGCTTTCTGCCTCATTTTTTAGTTTATAGTTATCTTTAGTAAGTTGGTTTAATTTTTGTTTGAGTTTTTCATTTTCTGATTTGCATTTGATTAATTCAACTATAATTTCGTCTATTCCATCCAATTTTTCGTCAATAAGCCTGGATACTTTTTCTATAATGTTATCTTTACTGGTATTAATTGTATCAATAAGCTTGTTTACTTCCAATTCTTGGTTATTTAGGTTAATCTGCCTTGTAATCTGATCTGATGTTACTAAAAATGTAGTGTTAGTGTCCTGTTGCCGCATTATTTCC
>JAZDPZ010000053.1:0-37878 GCA_043797105.1 bacterium
TGTGTCCGTCAAGAATTACTTTTTCAGACATTTAATATACCTTTTCCTAAATTTTTCATTCTTTCCTCAAAATCATTTCTTCTGATATAACTTGCAGATTCTTTATTTAGGTCAATATAATTTCTTCTTTCGCCTTCAATTCTTTTTATATGAATTTCATAAGCCAAGTTTAAATAGCCTTTCATAACTTTCATCAAAGATTTTAAAGTAACAGCCTTTGATTTTCCGGTATTTCTAATACTTAAATAATTTGGCACTTCTGCAAATAAATATCCTTTTCTTATAAGTTTTATTAAAAGCTCTGCCTGATAAAAAAAGCCAAAATTCTTTAATTCAATGTCATTTAAGATTAATCTTCTATAAAAAACAGTACCATTAGTATAATTTAGACTTATTCCAAACGATATATTAATAATAAATCTATATATTGAAGAAATAATTCTTCTTTTTCTTTCTCTTACTTCAATATTGTGGATAAAAGGAATAATAATATCAACATCCTGCATTAAATGAAAAAATGTTAAAGCATCTTCCGGATCATTTTCATTATCTCCCGGAAACATAACCACTATATCTTTAGTAGAATTTTTAACTCCATCCCAAAAAGAATATCCTATTCCTTTTGGGTTTTCATGATTTATTAATTTGACCGGATTATTATTTTGGCATAAATTTTCAACAATTATTTTTGTGTTATCTGTACTTCCATCATTTATGACAATTATTTCTCCATTAATATTATATTTTTTTAAAGCGCAAATAGTAGAATTAACAGCTAATTCTATATTTTTTTCTTCATTAAGCGCCGGCATGATTACTGACAAAGTTAAATTTTTCATATTCAAGTCCTTAACTGTCTAAAATTGATAAATATCTTTATAGTAAGTGATTTCAGGCTGTTTTTTCAGCAAAATTCCAATTGCGTCAAATCTAAGTTCAATAAATTTTAGATCAGAATTTTCATTAAGATAAATTTCTGCTAAATTTTTCATTTTTTCAATTTTACTAAAGTTAATAGCTTCAACAGGATACCCAAAATTTAAGCTGCTTCTTGATTTTACTTCAATAAAAACAAGAGTTTGTCCGTCAATCGCGATTACGTCTATTTCTCCATAACGAGAATAACGCCAGTTTCTCGCAAGTATTTTAAACCCTTTTTTCATAAGAAATTCAACAGCTATATTTTCGCCTATTTTACCTTTGGTCAGGTTTTTTTCCATAAAAAATTTATACCATAAATAAAAAATTCCGGCTTTTCAGCCGGATTAAGTTTACCACATATTAGAGAGAGGAAAAAAATAAAGAAGGAATGAAAGATTGAGAGAAAATTGCTTGCCAGTTCTATTTATTTATTTTCCACATTTTATTTTTTTTAAACACTAAATTAAAGGAATTATTACAAAAATTTACATGATTTTTAAATTTTTAGATAATTAATGAATATATAAGTGGTTTTTATTCTTGTTTAAAAATTATTTTAATCATAAAATTACTACAAAAATAATGGATTGAAGAAGCAAGAAATAAATTTAACGGTATAGATCAATTAACTTAAAAAGGCTTTAAAAGCCTCCCTAAGCGTATTTCACCCCCCTAAAAAATGTAACGATTTTCTTAATAAAGCTTGATTTCAGAGGAAAGTATGATATAATTCTTTATATAAATAATATACTTTATAGTATGATAAATTTTTTATTAAAAAGATAAGGAGCTGGCTATGAATACTTTGATGATGAAAATACTTTGATTATTTGCCATAAAACATGTAAAAACAAGACTTTCCAAAGAAACTAATATTTTTAGAAAAGGGTTTACTTTGGCAGAAATGCTTATGACTTTAGCAATTTTGGGAATTGTTGCAACTGTTACTATGGTGATTTTACTTCCAAATATTCAGGAAGCTCATTTGAGAACACAATGGAAAGGTACTTATTCAGAGTTTGCTCAGGTATCTAGGGAGTTTGCTACAGATAACGGTGGGGATTTGGCAGGAACTTTTACAAGTTATGACGATTTAATGAGCAAAATACTTGCATACATGAATTATACAAAGAAATGTAATGTTGGAACTCCTGTCGGGTCAAACGGTTGTTGGTCTGGTACTACTTATAAATTATCAGGACAAATTTATGGGATTAATATGTCTATTTGGACTAGGGCTGTCTTAAATAATGGTGTATTAATAACATTATATGTAGATAATTACAGTTGTACTTCTAACAGCGGTGGAAGAGGAAATACTTGTGCTTCAGTATCGTTTGATGTAAACGGCTTCCGAGGTCCCAATAAATGGGGTAAAGATATATTTGCTGTTTGGTTATTAAGAGATGGAAATATTAGACCAGGAGGAAGTCAAGGAGATATTCTTTATAATTATCCTGCTGGATATAGTTGTGATGTAGCCACATATCCAAATACTCAAGGCTCGAGTTGCGCTGCTGAATACCTAAAACGCTAATTATATTCCATTATATATTTGAATTGCTAAATATTTTTTTTAATCATAAAATTACTACATAAATTGGTAATTTTAGTAATTAATACCAATTTGCGTTCTATAGAGTAAAAACGCTCTCTTGTCATCCTGAGCGAAGGCAAAGCCGTAGCGTAAGGATCTATCCATCACCCGATTATTTATATAAGCCCAATTAGACAGATTCTCACGTCGCTTCGCTCCTCAGAATGACACCTCGATTTTACTTTATCGACTGCAACTTGGTATAAGAATTTAAGGAAATGGAAAATATTACTTTGGATCAGACAAAAACTTATACTCTAAACGAAATTAATGAAATTATCGGCGGTATTTTAAGCCAAATTGAAGATAATATAATAATTAAAAGAATTTTACCCCCTAAATTAGCTGATGAGGAAAGCCTGGCTTTAGCTTTGACAGAAGAAGAAATTGGGAATCTGGCATTTACAAAGGCAAAGGCAGCACTTGTTCCTTTTGGAGCTTCTTTGGAGAAAATTTCAACTATTGAGGTTGAAAGACCTCGACTTGCAATGATGAAACTTCTTCATTTATTTTATATACCACCAGATGCTCCTGTTGGTGTGCATAGCAGCGCTGTTATACATCCTGAGTCAAAACTAGGCAAAAATGTTTCAATTGGTCCAAATGTAGTTATAAATCGAGGAGCTATAATCGGTAATCATACAAAGATTCTTGCAAACGTAAGCATTGGAAAATACGCAAATATCGGAGATAACTGCTTATTTCATCCGGGAGTGTGCATAGGTGATTTTGTTTCAATAGGCAATCAGGTAATAATACACCATGGAGCAAGTATTGGCGCGGACGGTTTCAGCTTTGTTACTGAAAATCCAAGTAATATTGAAACAGCAAAACAGGAAGGAAAAATAAACGGAGATTTTTCAGAGCAAAGAATTTATAAAATACCTTCTCTCGGTTCTGTTATAATATGTGATAATGTGGAAATAGGCGCTAATACAGCAATAGATAGAGGGACAATAGAAAATACCATCATAGGCAAAGGAACTAAAATTGATAATCTGGTAATGATAGGTCATAACTGCAAAATAGGAGAAAATTGTTTAATTGTTTCTCAGGTTGGCATTTCAGGAAGTGTAGTCATAGGAAATAGAGTAGTCTTAGCCGGACAGGCAGGAATTGCCGATCATATAAGCATTGGGGATGATTCAATAATAATGGCTCAATCCGGAGTAACTAAAAATATACCTCATAAAGGCATTGTCATGGGTTCTCCTGCACTGCCAAGAAAAGAATATATAAGACAGCTCAAGGGTTTGAAAGAATTAAGCTCTATTATAAAAGAACTTAAAGACTTGAAGCAGGAAATTGAAATTTTAAAACAAGAAAAACAATAAAAAATGACAACAATAACCACTGAAATTCAAATATCAGGCATAGGATTGATGGATGGTAAAGAAGCAACAGTTAAAATTACTCCGTCTTCAAGAAAAGGAATTTATTTTTATCCTGAAAATTCAAATATAGCAATAAAAGCTTGCCTGGATAATGTTATTTCAACTTCACATTGCACTGTTCTTGGATATCAGGATAAACAGGTCAGAGTTGTGGAGCATTTTATGGCTGCCTGCGCCTTTGCAGGAATAGATGATTTGGAAGTTTATTTAAGTTCATCAGAGATTCCAATACTTGACGGAAGCGCTTTGATATGGATAGAAGCCTTAAAAAAAGCAGGCAAAACAGATATTGATGAAAATAATTATTTAAATTTTGAAATAAAAGAACCTACTTTTTTTTCACTTTATAATACTAATCTGGTTTTACTTCCCTCTGAAAATTTTACGGTCAGCTATTGTGTGAATTTTCAACATCCTGATCTTGAAAGAAAATGGTATAGCTGGAATATTTTGGATAATCCGGATCAAATAATTGAAGCAAGAACTTTTGGTTATTTAAAAGATTTGGAAAATTTTCAAAAAACTGGTCTTGCTCTTGGAGCAAAAATAGATAATATTGTAGGACTTACTGAATCCGGTTATACAACAGAGTTAAGGTCAGAAGATGAACCTATAAAGCATAAAATACTGGATTTAATAGGAGATTTAAGACTTTTAGAGCTTAATCCCCTAAGTTTAAAAGCTCATATTATAGCCCAGGAAGCAGGACATAAAACACATATAGAGTTTGCCAGAGTAATTCAGCATTTTATGGAGAGAAAATTATGTCAACAAACGAAGAATTAAAACTACAAAATATGGATATTCTTGAAATAATGAATCTTATACCTCACAGGTATCCTTTTTTACTGGTTGATAGAATTATTGAGTGCGTTCCGGGCAAATATGTCAAAGGTTATAAAAACGTTACAGTAAATGAGCCTTTTTTTACGGGACATTTTCCAAAGAGACCCATAATGCCCGGGGTTTTGATAATTGAAGCTATGGCTCAGTTAAGCGCTGGAATTATAATGACTTTACCTGAATATAAAGGGAAATTAGCATTATTTGCAGGTATAGACAATGCCAGATTTAAAAAAATAGTAATTCCCGGAGATAAACTTGAAATATATTCTGAAATTATCAAAATGAGAGGTCCTGTTTGCAAGACTAAATGCACAGCAACAGTTGATGAAAAATTGGTAACAGAAGCAGAACTTATGTGTTCGATACAATGAGGCAGATTGAGGAAAAATATGACTAATATTATTCATTCAAGCGCAATAATTGATTTATCAGCAGAAATAGCGGAAAATGTTGATATAGGACCTTATACAGTTATTGGTCCGAATGTAAAAATTAACTCAGGTGTAAAAATATATCCTCATGTTTATCTGGAAAATTGTGAAATAGACAGCGGATGTGTTATTTCAAGCGGAGCTATAATTGGCACAGCACCTCAGGATCTAAATTATAAAGGCGAAAGCACAAGAGTAATGATAGGAAAAGACTGCCAAATAAGAGAGCATGTTACTGTAAACAGAGCTACAGGCGAAGGTACTGTTACTAAAATAGGCAGTAACTGCATGTTAATGATAGGAACTCATGTTGCGCATAATTGCCAGCTCGGAAATAATGTAATTTTAGCTAATCTGGTTTCTTTGGCAGGGCATGTAATTATTGAGGATTATGCTTTTCTTGGCGGAACAGTGGTAATCCATCAAAATGTAAAAATCGGTGAAATGGCTTTTATGGGAGGATTTTCAGGAACAAGACAGGATATTCCGCCTTATGCCAAAACTGAGGGCAGACCAGCGGCAATTATTGGCATAAATACTGTCGGACTAAGAAGAAGAGGACTAAAACCCGACGAAAGAACCAACCTTAAAAAAGCTTTTAATCTTATCTGGTTTTCTGATTTGAATACAAATCAGGCTATTGAAAAAATTAAACAGGAAATCCCTTTAAATAAATATATAGAACACTTGATAGAATTTATTACTACCAGCAAAAGGGGCGTTACCAAATTAAAAGGTAAACAGGAATACGAAGAAGAATAGTGACAAAAATTAACGGTGAAATATTAGGACTTAAAAAAAATCAAATATTAAAACTAGAAAAAATATACAGAAAAAAAATTCCTGCTCAACAGATTATTACAATTGAATTAGCAGAAATTTTGGCGGAAATTAGCCATGAAATAAACAAAGAAATAGCTGTCATTATAAACAGACGCGGTCATATTATAAATATTACCGTTGGTGATGCCAAAAACATAAGACTTCCAAAATTTAAGAATGTAAGAGAAGGAAAAGCCCGTTTATGTGGGTTAAGATGTATTCATACTCATCCTGACAGTGTTTCAATATTAAGCAAAGCTGATTTAACAGCGCTTTTAGGTTTTAGATTTGATGCAATAGCAGCAATAGGCGTTGATCCTGAAGGAAAATTCAGTAAAAAACTTGGAGAAAATCCAAAGTATGCTGATTCTGTCCAAATTGCCTTTCTTTCTCCAACCAAAGACGAAAAAGGAAATCTTTGGAAAATAATTGAACAAACCACAGTAAGAAAAGCGAGCGCTGAGAATTTTGAACAGCAATTAGAAGAAATTGAACAGGAATTTGCTAAAAATTCTGAGTTTATAATTTCATCTGACATTGAAAGAGCTATTTTAATAAGCTTACAAACAAAAGACCTGACTGATTTTGGAACACAGGACTCTTTATTTGAATTGGAACAATTGGCTTTTACTGCCGGTGCTGAAGTTATAGACAAGCTTATTCAGAAAAAGCTGTCGCCGGATTCGTCCACATATATTGGAAGCGGTAAAGCACAGGAAATAGCTTTATTAGCGCAGGAAAAAGCAGCAAATTTAGTTATTATAGACTCAGAACTTTCTTCAAGGCAGCAAAAAACTTTGGAAGAAATCATCGGAATTAAAGTAGTAGACAGAACCGAGCTTATTCTGGATATTTTTGCACAAAGAGCAAAAACCAAAGAAGGAAAACTTCAGGTAGAACTGGCTCAATTAAAATATTTGTATCCAAAACTTACAGGAACAGGGTTATCATTAAGCAGACAGGGCGGTGGTGGAATTGGCGGAGGAATTGCCACAAGAGGTCCTGGTGAAACCAAACTCGAAATTGACAGACGCAGAATCAGAGAACGGATTAAAAATCTGGATGCTGAGATTGAACAGATAAAAGCTCAAAGAAACAATCAAAGAAGACAAAGACAAACTAATAATATGCCGGTAGTCTCAATTGTAGGTTATACAAATGTAGGAAAGTCTACTCTTTTAAATGCTTTATCCAATTCTGACATTCTTGTTGAAAATAAACTTTTTGCTACGTTAGATCCGATCACAAGAAAAATCAGACTTCCTGATTTATCTTTAATTCTTCTTACAGATACTGTCGGTTTTATACAAAGACTGCCCACTTCGCTTGTTACAGCTTTTAGAGCGACTTTGGAAGAGGTTAAACAGTCTGACATAATTTTACATATTGTTGATCCTCTGCATCCAGGATATAATGAACATATAGACGTTGTTTACGATATTCTTACAGAGCTGGACTGTTATAAAAAACCTATTATCACCGCAATTAACAAGATTGATCTGATAAAAGACAAAGAAATATTTAGCGAACTATGGAAAAAAGTGCCAAATCCGGTATATATTTCTGCTCTTGAAAAAAAAGGATTTAATGAACTTTTGAAAATGATTCAGCAAGTATTAGTAGAAACTAATTAACCGGATTTAAAGATAAAGAATGTAAGCATGAAAAATGCGGCGCTAATCAAAACAATTGTTGCGCTAGTTGCTGTTCCACAGAAATAAGATAAAATCAAACCTGATATTCCTGAAACAATTGCAATAAAAATTGAAAAAATATGATACTGCCGTATATTTTTAGCTATATTTCTCGCTGCCGCTGCCGGAAGAATAAGCAGGGAGTTGATTATTAAAAGCCCGATCCATTGTATAGAAATCGTTACAATCACAGCAATAATAAGCGTAAAAAGATATTCAATTAAACGAATATTTATGCCTCTGCTTTTTGCTAAAGCTTTATTAATACTGACAATCAAAAGTTTATTAAAGACAATTACCCACAAAACTAGCACACATGCCAATACAACAGCAAGCATTAAAATATTTTCTGGTGTAATGCTTAATAAATCACCAATCAAGTATATAGAGTATTTTGTAAATCCGCCTGCCTTAGAAAGAATTACAATACCAAGGGCGACTGCCATGGCGGAAAACACTCCTATAATAGTGTCGGTTGATGCGGTATTGGCGTTTTTTACCTTTAGAATAGCAAAGCCCAAAAATACAGAGAATGCGATCATAGCCCATAAAGGATTATTCATTCCCAAAATAACGCCAATAGCAATGCCTGTTAACGCTGAATGTCCTAATGCGTCTGAAAAAAAAGCCATTTTATTATTTATAACCATTGTGCCGAGAATGCCAAAAATAGGTGTTACAAGCAGTACCGCAAGCAGGGCGTTTTTCATGAAAATATGCTGAAAACATTCTATTGGCAATAAATTATCAATTATAGCGTACCAAATGTGCATTTAATCCTCTTTAATAACTTCATCGGGTTTTCCAATTATTTTAATTGTTTTATTAAGAATTATCACACGATCAGCGTATTGAGATACTAATTTTAAATCATGAGAAACTAAAATTTTAGACATATCATAGTTTTTGCGTAATTGCGAAACAATATCATAAAATAATTCCAGTCCTTTTTGATCAATTCCTGATACAGGCTCATCCAATAAAAGCAAATCAGGAAGCGGCACAAGAGCAAGCGCCAGCATAACCCTTTGCAATTCTCCGCCTGAAAGATTTCCAAGACGCTTATCAATAAGATGTTCAGCCTGAACAATTTTCAGGCTGTCAATAACTTGTTTACGAATTTTTTTTGATTTAATAAGCCATACAGGAATATTTGTCAGACAGGCTGTAAAAAGATCCATAATGCTTATAGGTGAAGTTTTATCAAAATCCAGATACTGAGGCACATATCCAATTAAAGGATTTCCTGTGCGTTTTCCTTTTATATCCAAGAATTTCATTTTTCCTGAATGTTTAATTTCTCCAAGAATAGCTTTTAACAGAGTGCTTTTCCCTGCTCCGTTTGGTCCGATCAGAGCAGTTAATTCTCCGCAATGGATATGTAAATTAATATCGCTAAGAATTTCTGTTTTTCCACATGTTACGCTTAAATTTTCAATTTTTGTGCAACATAATCCGCAAGAATTAATGTTATGTTGAAATATTTCACTTACGTGCTTCATTTTAAGGCTTCTTGTAATACTTTTAAATTATTATCCATAATTTTTATATATGCATCTTCTTTAAGTTCTCCGGTTACAGCCGGATCTAAAATATATACTTTTGCGCCGGTTTCTTCGGCAATTGTCCGGACTGCTTTTGCAGGGTATTGAGGTTCAGCAAAAAGTGATCTTACTTTATCTTTTTTTACAATATCTATAGTTTCTTTCAGCTCTCGGGCGTTTGGCTCTGAACCTGGCTCACGCTCAATAACATCAACTATATTAAGATTAAATTCTTCTGCAAAATACGGAAACGCTTCATGAAAAGTTATAATATTATGATTTTTTACTTTATCTAAGGCTTTGTGCATTTTTTCTTTTTCTTTATTAAGCTCAGCAATGTATATATTAGCATTTTTATGATATTTTGCCGCATTTTTAGGGTCAAATTTTGTTAATTGTTCATCAATATTTTTTACCTGAAGTATAACATTTGAAATACTCACCCATACATGAGGATTAAATTCTCCATCACTCTTATTTTTTAAAAGTTTTATTCCTTTACTGGCATTTATAATTTTTAATTGAGGCTGCTGTTTTATAACTTTATCCATAAATGATTCCATTCCAGCGTCATTTATAACAAAAACCTCTGCTTTTTCAAGAGTCTTTAAGTCATCAGGCGTAATACTGTAATCATGTAAACACCCTGTCTGAGGTTTTGTCATATTAATCACATTAATATCAGGAATATCCTTAGTAATATTAATAGTAGATATATATATTGGATAAAATGAAGTTACAATTACAAAATCTTTTGTTTTGTAATTGTAACTTTTGTTAGCGCCGCAACCTGTAAATATTAAACACAGCAAAACCATCACAAAAAAACCTACAGCAGATTTTAAACCCATTTCTTTGCTCCTTTACCAAACACCTGATTTAAGGAGATTTTGTATGATTTAATCTTTCTCTTAGTTCACGAAATCTCGTTATATCTTCCTGTGCTCTTATATTATCTTTAAATAAAACTTGCGCTGATGGATGCACCATTAAAATACAATCAATATGAATTTCCAAAAAATTATATTTTCTGGGAAGTCCACCTTTTTTATTAATAATTTCCGCATCCGTAACAGCCAGAAATCTTTTTTCTCTATCATTTAAAAGATCTGTTAGCTCTCTATTTGTATCAGTATATTTTGAAACATAAACAGTTCCTTTAATGTCATTATCAATTGTTGAAATAAGTACTTCAATAGGTACTGTATCTGTAAGTTTTGTCATAATTCCAACCAATATCTATCCAGTTTTAAATTTTAACTTTAAAAATTTTTATCAATTTTAGTATAATATAAATTTTGAAAAAAGCTATATTTCTTTTTCAATTCTAATAGCGCTGTCCGGACAGGTCATTTCACAAATTCCGCAAGCAATACATTTTTTTGGATCCGGTTCAACTGCGGGTGTTGCATAAAGCCCTGTTTCTTTGGACCATTTTAAACAATTTTCACCTTTTAGATTAATCGGACATTTTGTTATACACAAACCGCAACCTTTACAGAGATTAGTGTATACATAAACTTTTGCTTTACCTTTGCCACAACCCTCAAAAACCATACCTTTATATTCCTGAGTTGCTTTCATTTTATCTCCTTTATTTTTTAATTAATTTTAAATTACTAAAAATCTTTTTATGCTGTAACAGCAGTTTCAATAAAAGACATACCTCTCTCAAGAGCTTTATAGTTAAGTTCTCTAAGTTCCGGTTTTGCTTCAAACTTTTTACCTAAAGCCTGTTCCATAGCATTTTTTATATATTTAATATCAACAGCATTAGTCGCTTTCACGGCAACGCCCAAAATTATAATATTAAATACTCTTGAAGATAGTTCATCATTGGCAATTTTATTTGCCGGAATACCTATTATTCTTTTTGCTTCCATTTCGGGTTTTTTGGTACACACAGAGGAGTCATATATAACTGTTGTATTTTTATCGACATATCTGTCACAGCGATCAATAGCTCTGTCTGATAATACTATTACAATATCACCCTCAGAAAATCTTGGTTCTCCGATTTCATTGTCAGAAATTTGACAAAAAGCGACACTTACACCGCCTCTTTGTTCAACGCCAAAATTTGGGATATAAAGCACTTTTTTATCAGCTGCATAACCAGCTTCAACAAGAATTTTAGCAATAATTTGAACGCCCTGTCCACCTTCTCCAGCTAATACAATCTTTATTCTAGCCATTATTTAACTCCTTCTAATGCTTGAGGAACTACTACTTCACCGACTTTAAAATATTCTTCCATTATTTTAAGTCTTTCCCAGGTATCTGCATTGTTAGTTCTCCAATTAAGCGGACAAATAGAAAGAACTTCAATAAAAGAAAAACCTCTACTGTCTGCAATATTTTGGAGCCCTCTTTTCATAAAAGTTCTGAGCTGACGAAGATTGCTTACAGTTCCTCTTGCCACATAAGCTTTATCAGTATCAACTATTGAAGAGACCATTTCAGTGCCTTTTGCAGGTTTTCCGGTAACTTCAATATCACGTCCATAAGGAGTGGTTTCTGTTTTTTGTCCGGGCAGAGTTGTTGGAGCCATTTGTCCTCCGGTCATGCCATAATTTGTATTGTTAATAAGAACAACCAGTATTTTCTCATTTCTAACAGCAGCGTTTACAAGGTGTTGCGCTCCTATTGCAAGACCGCCGCCATCACCCATATAAGCAATGCCTACTGTGTCGGGTTTAGCTCTGACAATGCCGTACATTACCGGAGTTGTGCGTCCATGGTGAGTTTGTACGGAATCAATATTCATATAATTCCAGGATAAAAGACTGCAACCAATATCACAACCAAATATAGTTCTATCATGCAAATTTAAATCATCAATAGCAAAAGCTAAAGTTTTTAATGCCATACCATGCCCGCATCCCGGACAGAATTTACTTGCTCCCACATCAGGATTTTGAGCTTTTGGCAGTCTTGGAGGAACTATTAAAGTGCTTAACATTTATTTTCTCCTTTATTTTTTAACTACTAAATTATTTTCATTTATCATTTGTTCAACTTTTTGAACAATATCGCCACCAGTTACTCCAACTCCCATTTTGTATAAAGTCTGATATGGAGTAGTAATGCCGTAAAGTTTTTCAAGAACCATTCTTGCCATTTGTCCGTTTGCTGATTCCGTAAAAAGAATCATTTTTGCTTTAGAAGCAGCTTTTCTCAATGGTTCTGCAGCTAAAGGTCTTATTGTAACCGGTCTGAATAAACCAGCTTTAATATTTTTATCTCTTAATTCTTCGATAGCAGTCATTGCGCTTCTTGCTACAATTCCATGCGCAATTATTAAAATTTCTGCGTCATCAGCATAAAATTCTTTATATTCAGCAATTTCAGGAGTAATTCTATTAAATTCTTCATTGTAAGAATCAAGAACTTCCATTAATTCTTCTTCAAGATTGTAAGTATTTCTCAAATGCACAGGTTTTCTGTCTGTTCCTGCTGTTCCTTTGCCTCGTAAATAAGGCGTAGCCGGTGTTAATTCTATACCTTTGGATTCAGGGTCATAAGCAATTAAAGGTTCTCTCATTTTCCCCTGATAACCATCAGCAAGAACATAAGTCGGAAATCTATATTTCCAGGCGGTATTAAATGCTTTTATTGTGTAATCATACAAATCCTGATGACCGGCTGTTGAATAAACTATTCTAAAACCTTCGCCATTTCCTCCAAAGGCTGTTAACTGCGTTTCCTGCTGAGCATAAATTACAGTAGCAGTGCTTGGACCGCCTCTTTGCATAACTGCGCAGACAAATGGTATTCTCATCATTTCAGCCATTGACATAGCATCCTGCATAATTACATTACCCGGTCCGGCTGTAGCTGTAAAAGCTTTTTTACCAACCAAAATCCCGCCTATTGTAGAAAATCCGGCTGATATTTCATCTTCTGTTTGTAAAAATCCGGCTTCTGTTTTAGGAAGTAATTTACACCATGTGTGCATAATTTCATTTTGAGGAGTAATGGGATAACCGTACATAAATTCTGCGCCTGCTGCTATAGCGGCATAAGCTATTACTTCATTACCTGTCATAAATAATTTTGTATCTTCTGTGATAAGTTTATTTACCATATTTATACCTTCCAAATTTTAATATAATTCTAAACTTTACTTTATTAACTTTATTTTTTAGAATACTACAAAAATAATTTTATTTTTAGAAAAAATCATCTAAAATATTAGATTTTTTATTTATTATTTAATAAATTATAACATTTTAATGAAATTAAATTTACAAGAAATTTTTTACTAAAAATATTACAGCATGAGCAGCTATGGCTTTTTTTTCTCCTATTGGACCCAAGCCTTCCATTGTAGTTGCTTTTATAGAAATTTGATCTATTTTAATTAATAATATTTCAGCAAGTTTTTCTCTTATTAATTGAATATAACCTGATAATTTAGGTTCTTCCGCCAATATTACTGTATCAATATTATTTATTTCATAATTTTTTGATTTTATTAAATTTTGCACTTCTTTTAAAAGATTTATACTGTTAATATCTTTATATTCAGGGACTGACGAAGGGAAATATTTGCCGATATCACCCAAGGATAAAGCTCCAAGCATTGCATCCATAATGGCATGAATTAATACATCAGCATCGGAATGACCAAGTAAACCAAGATCATAAGAAATTTCTACTCCTCCGAGTATTAATTTTCTATTTTCAACTAATCTATGAATATCATATCCATTTCCAATTCTATATAGCATAATTTATTTTATTCCAATGCAAATGCAAATTTTTCTATAGCTAAAGCCGCGCCGTCATTATCTACTGTATCAGTTATATAATGAGCTGTTTTTTTAAGATTTTCAGGACAATTTTTCATTGCTACAGCTGTTCCTGCAATTTTTAACATCTCTTTATCATTATCCTGATCGCCAATAGCCATGATTTCTGATTGTTTAATATCCCATATATCTGCTAAATAAAGAATCGCTTTTGCTTTTGAGGCTAAATTACTGACAACTTCGCAATATTCAGGAGTTGATTTAGTTATATTCAAATATTTCATATATTTATTTTTCAAATATTCTTTTATTTCAGTTACTTTATCTATGTCATTGTCTATGGCAAGAATTTTTGTAGGCTCAAAATCAGTTATTTTATCAAAAGACTCAATTTTATGATAAGTAATAAATCTTTTTTCAGCATATTCTTTTATTATGTGATTTTCATCTTCAATATATAATTTATCGTCTATATAAACATTAATTTGAACTTTAAAATTTCTTAATTCTTCAATAATTTTTTTTGTTTGTTCTGTTGAAATTGTATGGTGCAAAAGAGTTTTATCTGATTTAAAAAATTCTTTTATCAAGCTCCCCTGATAAGTAATTAACGGAGTTAAAATCCCTGTTTCTAAAGCAATTGGAACTGTTGAGCTATACATTCTTCCGGTTGCAAGAACTACATATATATTTGAATTTATAGCTTTTAATATAGTTTCTTTTACTCTGTCAGAAATTTTAAATTGATGATCCATTATGGTTCCATCAATATCAAGGGCTATTAGTTTTATTTTATTTTTTTTCATATATTTATTACTTCTCTATCCATAATAATATTTTACTCCTTTGGAGAATAATAACAATATCATTCATATTATAGAGAAAATAATTAAGAAATTAGCGTTTTAGGTAGTCAGCAGAACAACTAAGCCCCTCTGTATTTGGATATGTAGTCACATTGCAACTTTGATAAGAAGGATTATTATAAAAATAATCTCCTTTAGTTCCATACGGTATAACAGTTCCATTTCTTAACACTTCAACTCCAAATATGTCCTTTCCAATTTTATTTGGTCTCCGTTAACATCAAAATTTATATGACCACAATCATCATGGTTAGGAGAATATGTTGCTGTACAATTTGCGTAACGAGCAAATGCTACTAAAGTGCCATTATTCAGTATTGCTCTGGAACAACTAGACCAATCAAATCCATAAACTCCACCTGATAATTTATAAAAATGATTAGGATCATGCCAGCAACCATTAGTACCGGTTGCAGAATTATCATTACATTTTTTTGTATAATTCATATAAGCAAGAATTTTATCCCTAAAAATGTCATCACTCGTAAATACTCCTGCTAAATCCCCACCATTAGCAGTAGTTAACATCCTAACAGCCTGACTAAAATCTGAAAAAACCGCTTTCCATTCCGTTCTCAAATGAGCATCCTGAATATTTTGATAAATAACCGAAATGGTTATAGCTCCAATAACCCCAATAAATATCAAAACTAAAAGAATCTCTACAAACGTAAATCCTTTTCTTATCCCTTTGGTTTGAGAAAGCTTTATTTTTCCCATGCTTAAAATAAACGATGAACGAAAAATTATTATATCAAGATTTGAAATCATATATTTTCCCATCTTTCTATTCTTTTCTAATATTTTATATATACCACGAAACCGAAATTTTTAAACATTAAACTCTAATAATATTAAGGAATTGTAATATTATTAGAGGGGATAAAATACAGTTAGAAAAAGCTTTTTAGCGATAATTATTTTGAAATGTGGTCAAATATGCTGAATGCTGCTTTAGTCGGATCTTCAGTATCTAAAATTTTGATAGGAATACTGGCATGATGGATTTTGGGGATAAGTTCCTCTGCTTTTACTAAAGCATGTCCAGGATTATCTAAAAATAAAACAGAAGAAAGATCAAAAGTTTCGCCAGTTGAAGGATGAATACCAAAACATGTAAAATATAATTCATTATTTTTATCTAATTTAGTTCCTGTTATTACTATTTCATGCCCCATCATAAATTTATTATTTTCAATTTTGTCTATACCTATAATTACATTAGAGCCTGTTTTTAATGTATCAAGCAAATGTTTTTTAACTGTTTCATAATCACAGATTTTATCTTTATTTAAATAATTATTATCATCAAAATCATGATAAATTAATGTAACTTTTTTTGTCTTACTATCAACAATTGTATTAATAAAATCCTGCGCCTCGAAACTTATTCCATCATCGCTTGGTTCATTTTCATCTGAATCGAATTTTTCTTTTTTATTATTTTTTATAAAATCTTTATTATTTTTGTCTATAAGGCTGTTATAATCATTGCAGGATCCAACTTGCATAAATGTTGACTGCATTAAAACATCTATGGATGATTTTGTTCCAGGATTTTGATAAGTATTTTGGACTCTTGCTCTTATAATTGCCTCTCTGTCAGGTCTAAGAGTAAATTCTACTGTGTTCCAGTCAAGACTTTTATTTTCAACTTTATATTGATTCAACCAGTTAACTGCTTCAAGCAAATTTATGTCAGCTATATCTTCATATTTTGCTTTTGTCTTAACGCATAAATCAGGGCTTGTTAAACTTGCGGCATATCTGGCAAATTCAGAAGGTCTTTTATCTGCAAGATTAAATTCAATACTTGCTGCTACGCATGAATTGGTTTCTTTCATATTTAAATCATCCGGGGTTAATAATTTTCCAACAGCCGGATTACTTTGTTTTTCATTCTCTATAATACTGCCGATCAAAGGTCCCGGGATTTCACTAAAATCCTGTGTAATAATATAGGGATTAGCAAGAGTTTTTACAGCTTCATCCAGTATTTTTTTGCTGTTTAATCCTCTTACTCTTGGTTCGGTTATGATTTTATATAGATTTTGTAAGGTAGTTGAACCGTCTGTTGAATCTCTGGAAAACAATTTTCCTGTTTTTAGCAGACTTTCAATCCTGACTTTTCCTTCATTATCAAGAGAATTATATAATTCTTTATAAATTTTTTGAGGAGTTTGAGTTTTTGAAAAATAAGAGCTAAAGGGTATATTCGATATTCCTGAAAAAGCTGCATTATTAGGATTTATATTATTGGGGGATGCAACAACAGAATAATTAACCTGATTTAAAGATATAGGCTGATTATTCTTATTGTTTATAATATTTGGATTTGTGCTTAAAGAATTAATTGGCATTTCCCTAATCTATCCCTTATTCCCCTATCGTTATCATGACTTAAAATATATCTCTGTTTTTTTTAAAACAAAATACAGGGAAAATTTGCCAATAAAATAGATATTTTTATAATTTTATTTTTTCTTTTAATTTTTTAGCAGATTCTTCAAAGCCTTTTCTGCCCATTAAAGCATAGGTATAATTTTTTGCCTGTTCAACTCCGGGCTGATTAAACGCATCAATATTATAAAGCCCTCCTGCTATTGCAGTTTGAATTTCAAGCATATATAAAAGCTGAGCCAGATAATACTCATTTAATTCAGGGATTGTAATTGTAACATTCGGACGTCCGTAATCAGTTAAAGCCACTCTGGTAGAATCAGCTTCCGCATTCATCAAATCATTTACGGTTCTTCCGCACAAATAACCTATACCTGTATTTTCAAACACAGCAGGGATTTCAAGCTCAGTGTCAAAATTTTTAATTCTGATAAAATTGATTATTTTATTATTTGGACCTTCGTTATAAAGCTGAATTTGAGAATGCTGATCGGTTGCTCCAAGCGCTTTAACCGGAGTTGGACCTACATAAACAGTATTTCCTTCCAAATCTTTTTCTTTACCCAGTGATTCTGCCCATAATTGAACATACCAGTCAGAAACAAATCTTAGTTTGCTTGAATAAGGCATCATTACAGATATATCCTTGCCTTTTTTATCCATAAGAAAATGTATAAGGGCATTTTGCGCTGCAATATTTTTATTTATATCTTTATTAGCTAAATTTTTATCAATATCTCTGATTCCTTTTAATAATTCAGAAATATCTATCCCCACCAAAGCAAAAGGCAAAAGACCAACAGCCGAAAATACCGAAAATCTTCCTCCTACGTCATCAGGCACTATAAAAGATTTATAGTCTTCCTGATCTGCAATTTGTCTTAATATGCCCTTTTCTTTGTCTGTAGTGGCTACGATATTATTTTTATAATCAGAACCCATTTCTTTTACCAGTCTGTCTTTTATTATCATAAAGGCAGACATGGTTTCAGCTGTGCTACCGGATTTAGTTATTACATTAACAAGGGTTTTCTTCAGATCAAGAAAATTCAACAAACCATTAATCTGGTCAGGGTCAATATTATCTATAAAAAATATTCTTGGAAAATTATTTCTTGCTTCTTTATCCAATAAATTCCAGTAAGGCTTTAAAATGGCTTCTGTTACTGCAATTCCACCAAGAGCAGAGCCACCTATTCCAAGAATTAAGAGATTTTCAAACTTATCTTTAACAGATTTTGCATAATTATTAATTTCTTCAACCACATCAAGATTTTTGTCATAACCCAGATTCATCCATGCCAGCCATCTTCCCGAAGTAGTTTTATTTGAATAAATATCTGCTATAATTTCTGCTATTTTATTTTTATAATTTTCAAATTCTTTTAAAACATCTATTCCGTGCTCTTTTCCTATGAGCGCGCTGTCAGTGTTTTTCCAATTAAAATCAAGCATTTTAAAGTCCTTAATATTTAGCTAAATTAATATTTTCCTATAATCTCAAGTTTAACTCGAGAAGTTCCGGAAGACAATATGCCAATTTCTTTTGCCGCAGCTCTTGAAAGGTCTATAACCCTTCCACAAACAAAAGGACCTCTATCTGTAATTTTTACTACACAGGATTTGTTGTTTTTCAGATTAGTTACCTTAACCAATGCCCCAAAAGGAAATGTTTTATGAGCAGCAGTAAATTCATGTTTATTAAATATACTACCATTAGCAGCTCTTCTGCCATGGAATTTGCCGCCGTACCAGGAAGCAATCCCAATCTCTTCTTTTCCTATATTTCTTGCAAATGCGGCAGATACACTGCTTCTTGATGCAATTAGAGAATAATCTCTTACAATTTTAGGAGATCCGAGCGCTTCACGGATATTGTTCACCCATTCAAGAGCCAGTTTTGATTCTGATATTCCTAATGATTTTGCGGTTTTTGCATCAGCGGTGATTAATACCAGATTGCCTGCTCTTCCGACAATAGTATTATTTTCTTTTCCTATAGTAATATTTTTAGGATTTCCGCCTTGTGAAACAAATTTTTCCAGGCGAGCCACAAGAATTTTTGCTCTGTCTTCTGGTGAAAATCCTCCTGCTGTTTGATTATATCTGACTATTTCCTTATCTTTGATATATACAACAGAATCTTTTTCTTTAAAATTTTTATAATAAATTTTAGGTAAATCAGCTTCTATACAAGCTTCCTCTAATTGTACAGATTGAACTTCTAAGCTAATTTCCTGTTTTTGCTCAGGATTCTCTGCTAAAACATCCGCCATAGCCGTACATGAACAACCTGTTAAAAAAAGAATTAAGCCGGATAATAAAAATATCTTATTTATTTCTCTAATTTCAGTCATGTTAAACCTCTATTAGGTCAATTAACGCTTTTTACTTTATGCAACAAAGTCTTGCATTAATTCTTCCTATATTTACAAAACTTTACTTTAAGCCCCTAAAAAAAACGTGTCAAGTTTCTTGAGTATGTGGAATAAAGCTTCTGAATGTCACTTATAGCGTGAAAAAATTAGAATTTTAATAAAATATAAAAAAAGAATTTTAATAAAAAATTTGAGCTAAAAAATTCAGTTATAAAGCTAAAAATTTAGAACTCAAATTATTAATAATTTAAACTTTAAAAAATTTCGTTACAATTCTTAATAATGTTTTAAGATTATTAAGACAATAAAAAACCTCGAACATAAAGGTTGTAAAGACTTTTGACGATAACATTTCTGAAAAAGAGAAATAGTTTTAATTTTTTATAAAATTGTGATACAAATCACTGTATTTTTTTTAAACATTATGATATAATAACCCATATATAAAATTTATTATTATCCTCTTATAATAATTAAAAGTATTGTTAGGAGATTTAAATTATGAATATTCTTAAAAATAGTTCCAGAGCAGGATTTTCATTTGTCGAGATTGTAATGTCCATAATGATAATTGCCGTAGTCGCAGTTTATCTTGCTACCGCTATACCTACAGCTTATCTGATAACACAGGAAACGCAAAATATTTCAAAAGCTTCTGATCTTGCTCAAAAATATATTGAAAATGTGCGGCATGAAGTATTAGCCAGCGCAGGTTCGTATGATGCTGTTGAAGAAGGTTCTGATCCTCCTGTGGAAGTAACTGATGACATAACAGACAACGATTATTATACAGTTAATACTTATGTTACTGATTTAGAAACTGAGACTATTAACGATCAGGAAATTGTTACATTAAAGCAAATAGATATTGATTTCATCAGGACAAACAGTGAAAATCATTTGGTTAGCTTGAGCACTATTTTAGAAAGACCCAGATAAAAATTATAAAATTTAATATAAATGAGGAATATGTATGAATAAAAGATATAGAACAGGACTGAGTTTATTAGAAATATTATTGACATTTGCTCTTATGGGTATACTTATATTGCCAACCATAGATGTAATGTCTTCAATGGTAATTTCACAAGCTGCTTTTAATAATGATGTCAGCGCAAAGCAAACAAAATTAAGCTCAACGGAAAGAATAGCAACATCAATTAGAGAAGGATCATATATTTATTCGGAATATACACAATTGACAGTGCCTACCAGCAGTTCTTCCACTTCTGTTACAATAGGAGATAAAGCTGTTGCTGTTCTTGTGCCTCAATTTGAAAGTGATGGAGATGTAAAACAGCCGTCAATCGGAATAACAAGCTTTAAAGGAGTTGCATTTTCTCTGATTCCAAAAGGAACATGGGAAAGCAGCACATCTGAACAAACTCAAACACAGCAACAGTATGATACAGGAGCAGAAGAATATGTTTTGGTTGAGACGACCTATGATATAGACCTTGCAGTTGATACGGATGATCCTTTATTAATAAGCGGAACCATTCCAACAGACTGGAGTAACGGGGATTCTTATCTTTTAGGGACTAATTTTAAGCCTGCCACATTTACTGTTATGTCTACAAAAACATTTAAAATTGATGGGGATATTATTACATTTGGATTTGTGCCTACTGCTGAAGCCACATATTTTTCTTCTTACGGAAGCAGTAAAATTGTAGATGATACGCCTTATATAACAAGCGTAGTTATACGAAATTTAACAGGAAATTAATATTTTTTATTTAGATGAAGTTATTTTAGGAGTGTAGTATGGAGATTTTCAGAAAATTTTTCATGGGATCACACAAGGGAGTTTCATTGGTTATAGCCCTTTTTTTTTCAATAATTGCTTTGTTAATTACTGTTACCATGTTAAATATTTCTAGGGTAAATACTAATCAGATTACAGACGACAAATCTGGGAAATTGGCATATTACGCCGCAGAAGCAGGATTAGCAAAAGCAAATCAGGCTTTTAATTCTTGGTCAATAATCTGGGGAGATGCTTTGGAAGGATCAAGTTTGCCTAAGGAAAGCACACCTGAAAAACTTTCAAATGGAGCAACTTTTTGGGTTGATTCAATAGATTATGCAGAGTCAAATTCAATTGTAATAGTCGATATAATTGGAAAATACAAAAATTCTTCAAGAAAAATACGCGCAAGAATAATTTCTTTAATTCCCGAAGAATATGATAACTATGGATTATTAACGAACGGTGTTCTTTCTATTCATGGCACTAAAATACTTCAAATGAGTATACACGGCAATGCCGGCTTAAACCTGACAGGTACAAATAATCTGGGAAATAATGCAGTGGCAACACAATCTTCTGATCCTGGAGCTGCAAGTCCTGATTCTGTCAGTAATCCAGTTGGAGGATATATACCCAGGGTTGATGTTCCTAAAGTTTCTATTGATGAATATAGGGCAATAGCACAAACAAGAACTATTTTAGACATTAATCAGCCTGATTTAAATACCCAAATCATGAATGCGCCTGCACGAAGCATTATATATGTAGGAGGAACTCCTTCATTAGCACATACAACTAATATCATTGAACTTTGCGGAGATATGCAGGGCAAAGTTATATTTGTAGATAGTGATATAACACTTAATACTGTTGGCATCGATAATATATCCAATGTAATGGTAATATCATCAGGCGAACTCACCGTTAATGGAAGTGTTGATATTGGAACATCACATGAAGACAAAATGGATGTAATTTTTGCCTGTGAAAATGATATAATTCTAAATGGCAGCCGTGAATTTGATGCTTTATTCTGGACAAACGGGAGTTTTAAACAAAGCGGATCAAGTCTGGCTGGCAAAGTAATTTCTCAGGACAGTCTTACTTTTAGTGGGAATTTTACTTTGAATTCATCTGATAAACTTTATAATAATGGTATGATAGATGCATTATATATTGTATCATCATGTCAGCAAATTTCTATGGATAATGATTAAATTTTTATATATATAAAATTGTTTAGGAGTATCGTATGAAAATTTTCAAAAATTTTTTTAAAGGATCACACAAAGGATTTTCACTAGTTATAGTGTTTTTTCTTTCAGCAATTGCTTTGTTAATTACTGTTACCATGTTAAATGTTGCAGGAAAAAATGCAGATCAAATTACGGATAACAAATTTGGAAAACAATCGTATTATGCGGCAGAAGCAGGATTAGCAAAAGTAAATCAGGCTTTTAATTCAGGTTTAATAGATTTTGGATATTCTTTAGAAGAATCAAATCTGCCTACTGAAGGCACGCCTGAAGAACTTTCAAATGGAGCGCTTTACTGGGTTGATTCAATAGATTATATAGATTCAGGAACGGTTGCAGTAGTTGACATAATCGGAAAATATAAAAATTCTTCAAGAAAAATACGTGCTAGAGTAGTATCTTCAATTCCGGGAGAATATGATAACTATGGACTGTTAACAGATGGTCTCCTTACAATTCATGGTAATAAAACTCTTAAAATGAGCATACACGGTAATGATGGATTGACTTTGACAGGTCCAAACAATATGGAAAATAATTCTGTAGCAACACAATCTTCTGACTCCGGAGCTGCAAGTCCTGACGCCGTCAGTAATCCAGTAGGCGGATATGTTCCTGAAATTGATGTTCCTGAAGTTCCTATTAGTGAATACAAGGCAAAAGCGCGAGCAGGAATTAATCTGGATATTAATCAGCCTGATTTGATTACTCAAATAATGAATGCTCCTGCAGAAAGCATTATATATGTAGCAGGAAATCTTGCTTATTCTCCGGATAAAACTTTAATGTTTGCAAATTATAATAAACCTTCTAACAGAGTTATTTTTATACCTGTTTATAATTATAAAGATACAAATATTCGATTAGTTAAGCATACAACAACAACAACTACTACTACTACTACTGTGACTACCACTGTTACTGGTACTACAACAACGACTACCACCACTACTTATAGCGGCAACAATACTACTATTGAACTTTGTGGAGATATGCAGGGTAAAGTTATATTTGTAGATGGAGATGTAATCATCAATGCCAATGGTATCAGCGATTTATCAAATGTAATGATAATATCATCAGGCACACTCACTGTTAATGGAAGCGTTGATATTGGAACATCTCATTCAGGTAAAACAGACGTAATTTTTGCCTGTGAAAATGATATAACCCTAAATGGAAGCCGTGACTTCAGCGCTTTATTCTGGACAAACGGAAGTTTCAGACAAAATGGTTCAAGTACGGCAGGCAGAGTAATTGCTCAAGATGGCATTACATTTAACGGGAATTTTACTCTGGAAGGATCTGATGAACTTTATGATAACGGCATGATTGATAAAGTATACACTGTAGCATCCTGGCAACAGGTTACTTTGGATGAAGAAGAAGAGTAAATATTAAAAAATTATATTGGTTATTATCCTGAAGCTAAAGCCTTATTTATATCTACTCTTGTTAAAATGCCTTCTATATAGTTAGCTTTATTTATGATAATCAACCATTCTGTATTATTGGAATGAAGTAAATATGATGCCATATAGAGATCATTATCAGACTTTATTATTGCAGGATGAGGATTCATAATTTTTTCAACATTTATATAAGGAGAATTTCCTTGTAAAAAAGAGTTCTCTATATCGGCTCTTGTAATTATTCCTATTAGCTTTTTATCTTGTGAAACTATGGGAAATGCGCTGTGTCTGCTTTCATTCATTATTTCAAGAGCTTCTTTTATACTCATATTATACATAAATTCCTGTACATTTTTAGTCATAACATTTTTTACTTTGATGCTGCTCAAAAATTTTATTTCTTTAGTCTTACTGCTTTGTTTAAATATAAGAGTAGAATATATTGGAGCATGATTCAGCTTTTCAGCAATTAAATCAGCTATTGCGGCGCTCAACATAATAGGCAGAATATGATTATAATCACCGGTCATTTCAAAAACCATAACAACAGCCGTAATTGGAGTTCTGGCAACAGCGGATAAAAAAGCCCCCATTCCAACGAGAGCTATAACTGTCGGATCAACATGTATTCCTAACTCATTGCCAATTAATCCTGTTAAATATCCTAAAAAAGAGCCTAACATTAATATAGGCAAGAAAATACCTCCGGCAGCTCCTGATCCAAAGCAAAACGGTGTTATAAAAAATTTACCGATAAATATTAATAAAATAAATCCAATTGTAAATTTATGCTGTAAGAGTAAATCAATGCCAATATTGCCGGAACCTAAAATATAAGGTAAAAATACTCCGATAATACCAACAACTAATCCTGCTATTGCAGGTTTTAACCATATTGGTATTTTTTCAAAACTATCAAATAACTTTATATTAAAAAATATATTTTTTGCAAAAGCAACACCTAATATGCCTGCTATAATTCCAAGCATAATAAAAACAATTATACTTTCAGGATATACTGGAATTAATATAGGGGGTATTTTAAATGAAGGGTTACTTCCGAGAAAATATCTTGCAATGCCTGCTGCGCTCACGGTAGCAACTAATACAGGGAATAAAAGGGATGATGAAAAACTTTGCACTAATTCTTCCAGAACAAAAATAGTTCCTGCAATAGGAGCGTTAAAAGTTGCGCCAATAGCAGCTCCGGCTCCTGATGCAATAAGTTTATCCTGATCGGTTCCGGTCATTTTAAATATTCTTGCTACCAATGCGCCTGCTCCTGCTCCTAATTGGACACTTGGACCCTCTCTTCCCAAAGAAAGTCCTGTTCCTATTCCGACAACCCCTGCAAAAAATTTTACAAGAATACTTCTGATTCTTGTGCCTTTTCCAATTCTGGCTAATGTCATTTTTACATAAGGAATACCGCTTCCTCTTGTTTCAGGGGCGATTTTAAACACCAATAATCCAGATATTAGTCCTCCTAATGTAGTAATCAAAGGAAAAATAAATAATCTTTGATATACAGGAAAACTTTTGATTATTTTTTGTATAAAATTAAAAAAATCTGTTATACAGATTTTAAACAAAACTACTAAAATTCCTGAAATTAAGCCTACTAATAATGTTTGAACTATAATTTCACTTCTTGCTATTTCTTCCAGAAAATTTCCTGTTTTTTTAAAAAATTTATTATTTTTATTTTTATTTATGTTCATTTATATTATTTAATATAGCTTTATTTTATCCTGTTCACAGCTTATTAAACCCTGCCAGCTGTCTATTTGAACTAAAAAAACATCTCTGTCTTTTGTACTGCTGGTTTTTTTAATATTAAACGTGGGATTAGTAACATTACTAAAAGTATTTAATACAAAAATATCTGACTTAACAATGCCGATAAGAGCTTTTTTACCTTCTGCCTGAATTAAATAAAGACCCTTTTCATCTGAAAGCTCAACTCCTTCAATAATTTCAGGCTCTTTAAATAAATTTTTATTATCAGACTGCTCAGGAACAGTTTTAGAGAAATCATCGGGTTCTTTTAAATACTCTTCATAAGATTGAGAATAATCTTTAGATTCTTCTGTTGTTTCTTCTATTTCTTCCTGAATAGGCTGAACAGATATTATTTTCTTTTTTCGGGTAAACTTGGAAATCAATGCCGCTCCACCTAAAATTGCAACGAAAACAGTTCCGAATAAAGTAAAAATAAGATTTTTTACAGGTGAATCCTTAGGAAGTTTATTTTCAGTGTTTATTATTGGTGGAGTTTCCAAATTATTATTATTTATAGGATTAGATTCCATATTATGCTCTACAGATGGACTTTCCTCATTGACTATAGTTTTAAAAGAGATTGTTTCATTGGTTATTGGCTCAGCTAATGCTAATTTTTGTTCAGGTTCTTTTTCCTTTACAGGGGTTCTTTCCTGATATTTAACTTCTTTACTTATTAAATCTCTTTTAATTCTTTTATTTTTAATAAAAAACGAACTTTTTGAAGTTTTTGATTTGCTTATAGAATTAAAATGAGCTTTTTGAACATTTGATACTGGCTTTTCAACCTGCTTTGCCGGTAAATCAGATGAAACATTTTCCTTTTTTAAGACTAATTTAGTTATTTCGTCTTCTATTTCAGTATTTTGCCTGGATATTTCATTCTTAACATTTAATTTTAAAGAATCTTTCAGGGTTTTTATTGTTATTTTTGTATAACCATTATTAGCTTGTGAACCTATATAAGGCACAAGTTTCACATCCACATCCTGAACAGCGTCATTGCAAGCGGAAGCATCAGGTTTTGAGGTCAAAGAGTGATATGTTTCAGGTAAAAATATTACGTATTCGTTATTATCTCTTTTTATGGGGGTTAATTTTACTTTATAAGGTTTTGAGGTGAATACTGTAACATTGACATCATCACTGTCTTTGGATTTTTCAACATTAAGATTTAAAAGTTGATTAGAATACTTATTATCAACAGCAAATGCTTTGTACTCATCTAAACCCAAAAATGTTATCTGACCAACCAAACTTATTAAAAAAGCACTTATTAAAAAACGTTTTTTACTCATAATTTATTGTCAGCCTATTAATATTTATCGTTGATTTTATTATTTTAGCATTAACGCTAAATATAAAATACTTAATTAATTTAATATGCTTTGCTTAATTAAATTGCATTCCTGATCTCTTTGCATTTCCTGATCCTTGTAAATTTTGATTCTTTGGATAACTTCATCAAAATCAACTTTATGCGCATCAAAATCAGGTCCATCAACGCAGGCAAATTTTACTTTGCCGTCCACAGTAAGTCTGCATGCGCCGCACATTCCAGTGCCATCTACCATAATAGGATTCATGCTCACTACAGTATAAATTTTTTCAGGTTCTGTAAGTTTTGCCACAGCTTTCATCATTGGCATAGGACCTACTGCCATAACATAATCAATTTTTTCTTTTTGCATCAATTCCATAAGAACATTGGTTACAAAGCCCTTTATCCCGAGACTTCCATCATCAGTTGTAATAAAAAGCTCGTTAGATGCGCTTTTCATTTTATCCTGCCAAAAAATAAGATCGGCTCTTCTTGCCCCCATTATCATATAGACTTTATTTCCCGCTTTTTTAAAAGCTTTTGCAATAAGATAACAAGGAGCTGCGCCATAACCGCCGGCTATACATACTACTGTTCCAAATTTTTTAATTTCAGTCGGAACTCCAAGAGGACCTACTAAATCATGAATTTCATCACCTATATTTAATTTTGCCAATTTTTTAGTTGTAAAACCAACTGCCATAAAAACAATTGTTAATTCATCTTTTTCTTTATCAATATCAGCAATTGTAAGAGGTATTCTTTCTCCGATTTCATCCACTCTTAAAATAACAAACTGACCGGCTTTTCCTCTTCTTGTGATGTATGGAGCTTCAACAATAATCTCAAATAAATCAGCGCTTAGTTCCCTTTTTGATAAAATTTTATATCCCATTTTTTCTCCATATAAAAATAATTTAATAAACAATAAGTTTTCATCTTTTAAAAGATGACGGAAAATAATTATAACTACCTAACAAGTAATTATAATTTTAAGCCAAAATTATTTGATTTTGTGTTGGATAATTTTATTTTTTAATTACAAATCTTAATAATTATTCTAAAGGACGAATTTTGATTTAAATTGCAACACTCAAATTTTGTTGTAATTCAGCGTATTTTTCATTTGGTGATTTATAACCTACTTTCTTTCATGTTTTGAGAATGAAAGCTAAGCTCTATTGATTATTAATTTGTTAAATTCCTATATAGTTAATCTTGTCAATACTTTAAAGTCATTATTACCAAGAAGTTCTTACTGACTGCACTTTACCCCCCTAAAAATATTACAATCCCTTAATATTTCTTGATTTTAATGTTTAAAAAATATGAGTTTTGGGTATATTATAATTATGTTTAAAAAATAATTTCTTGAGGGCAGAAAATATGGAAAAAACTAATAGAAAAGGTTTTACACTGGCGGAAGTATTGGCGACTTTAGTGATTTTGGGAGTTCTTGCCGCTATTACTATGGGTATAATAGCTCCAAAAATTCAAGATGCCCAAAATAAAACAAAATTTAAAAGCGTTTATTCTGATTTAGCTCAGGTTACTTCGCAGATTGCGGCGGATAATGGCAATACTTTGAAGGGGGTTTTTATTAGCGATGATGTTTTCAGAGATAAATTTGCTCAATATTTAAATACCATTAAATCTTGTAATACAGGGCAGGCTTTGGGTAATTGCTGGCATGCTAATGGTAATTCCAAATGGTTAAATGGTACTTCAATAACGGGTTTGAGTAATCGAGCAAGTATTATTTTGAATAATGGTGTCCTATTAAGATTTGGGGTTGATAGTTCTAATTGTACGGCTTTATTTGGGACAGTAATGGCTTGTGGAGGTATTAATTTAGATATTAATGGGTTTAAAGGACCTAATATTTATGGTAAAGATATATATGGGGTTTGGATAGAGGAAAAAGGTATTAAACCTGTAGGAACTAAGGGTGATGGAAGGGAAAATACTTGTACCATTTCAGGTCAAGGCAACGGATGTGCTGCAAAGGTGCTAAAGGGCGAAGACTATTAATCCAATTTTTAAAACTTGATATTGTTATTCATTTTTGGAAGAAGTAAAATATTATCTATGAACAGAGAAGTTATAAACAAAAGAATAGATAATCTCATTGAAATTAGAAAAAATCTTTGGACTGCTTTCATTATTTTAACAGGTGGTACGGCTGGATTACTTTTAAGCATAAATTTTATTCATAGTATAAATACTTATATGAAAGCTGGGTTATTTATGGCAGGATTTTTAGCAGATTATTTTTTATTTAATATTATTATTTCTTGTAATATCAAGATAGCAAAACTTTTTACTAAATTAGAAAAAGGAGAATAGATATATGAATTTTTTTGAGATTTTTTCGCTTGTTGGAGTCTTGGTATTAGGAATAATGGTTGTTAAATTTATTTTAGATTTTAGGAAATCCATGAATGAATTATGAAGCTTTACAGTTGATTTTCGGCGTGTTTATCTCAATATTTTTGCTTCATTCTTTATATAGGTTCATAAATGCAACAAAAAATCCTGAAAACTTCTAATATCTCTGTGAAAATCTTAATCTATGATGCTGCTTAAAAAAATTTCTAAATATATAAAAGATAAAAAAAACAATGGAGCTAATATTACAGTTCCAAAATCTCAGGGCGAGGACGAAAATTTCATTCAAAATCTGCCTTTAAAAACTTTTGTAGAAAAACCCGCTGAAGTAATTGAAGAAAAAGATAAAAAATTAAGAATAAAACAGGTAAAATATGAATCTGACCAATCAGGTTTTGTGTATTTTCTTGATGGAATAGAGAGAAAAACAGTTCTTTTTAATTATGATTTTATTCCTGTAATTTATGGATATGTGGCTGCTGTAATAATGAAAAGAACTGATAAACAAATGCATTTTGCCGGACTGGAAGATAAAAAAGAAAATATTTATCTTCCTTATAAAGAAAATGGCGATGAGCCTGAACATTATTTTAATCTTCATGATTTTGCAGAATATGACTTAATTCCTGTTAATACAGGAAAAAAAGATAGGGAAACAAAAGAATATCCTTTATTTTCAGAAGAATTTAATAACAAAGCCCGCGGTGAAATTCAAAAATTTAGAACAAATATTGAGCAGGATTTAGCAAAAAAATGGCTGAATCAAAAATATGATGATGGCTGGTTATTTGTAGACGGAAGATTATCTACCAAAAGCAGGAATTTATTATCTGATCCTAGAGTTGTCGGGGTAACTAAATCTCATCATGCTTATTATTTTGCTCCTGAAGATCAGTTTAAAATTTATAATCTTAAAAAAGGTGAGCGTTCAAGCGTGTTTCGGCTGGAAAAAAAATATGAGGAATACGAAAAAGAAGACGTTTACAGTTGGTATTTAAGACTTTATAACAATAATTACAACGGAAATAATACTTTTGGTATAATAAGAGTTGAAATACCGGCAGACGAAGAACTCGTAAAACAGGCGGATAAAATAAGCGGATGGATTTTACTTGAGACAAAACCTGTTGCATTTCCTGCTTCAAGATGGGACAGAATGATTTATCCTATAAAATACTGCGAAGATTATCTAAGAGCTAAAGCTCCGAGCTGGGCTTTAATAGAAAGTATGTTGTAAAGGAAAATTTATGGAAATTTCAGAGATTAAAGATAAAGCCACAGAAAAAAATACAGCAAATATTGTTGGAAGAGTTGTTGCAACAGAAAAAAAACCAAATACAGCTCAGTCTTTCAGTTTTTGGACAAATCTTGACTCTCCTGTAGGTATAGGAACTATTGTAAAAGTTATATCAGATAAAAAAATAATTAATAAAGCAGAAGAAGCAGAGAGAATTATTTACGGTATTGTAACAGACGGAATAAGCTACACTGATCTTGCTGAGCCTATTCATGACTATATAAGCTCAGATTATGATCCTGAAATAAGTATTATTAATCAGACGGAACGACCTGAAATAAGATATTATACCGCTTCGGTTTTAAAAATGGTTCCAGAAGAGCCTGTTCAGCCTGTTTCAGTAGGAAGTGTGTATTTAGCTGATGATGAAGCAGTAAGAAAATCGCTCAGAATGGATAAATATGCCGAAGAAACAGGCATCCCCATAGGACTTTATATAAACGGGGATAATCAGTCTCCTATTTATCTTGACTCCAAATTTCTGCTTGGACCTGAGGCTGCTCATTTAAACGTTACCGGTGTTTCGGGGCTTGCAACCAAAACAAGCATTATAGAATTTATTTTAAACAGTATTTTTCAATATTATAATGAAGAAGGCGGTATTGCTGCGGTTTTGTTTAATGTAAAAGGCTGTGATCTTCTTTATCTGGATCAAAAAGCAGAAGATCTTTCTGAAGATGACCTTAAAATGTACAAAAAACTTAAAATAGAACCAAAATCATTTGAAAATGTTGAATATTATGCTCCTTACAAAGATGATGGGGTTAATCTAAATACTTTAAGAACTCACGAAGATTTAAAACATAATGTAAATGCTTTAAGCTGGGGTTTAAAGGAAATTATTGACAATGTTCAGGTGGTTTTAAATAAAGATGATGTGGATGCAAAGGCTGATGCGTTTCTCCAACTTATAAACGAAAGAATTATAAATACAGATAAGCCTGATAAGACTTATAAAGTTGATAAAAAAATTGAAAATTTTATTCAGCTTGAAGAATGGTTTAAAGATATTTTTGATGAACTGGAAGGTGAAGGCTCCAACGGAGAAGGAAAATCCCAGTGGAGAGGGCATGCCCACGCAACAATCAGAAAAATTTATAACAGGCTCAAAAATATAACTCTCAGATGCAAAGGACTTGTGAGAAATGATTCCTATGTAAGCGACCTTCCATGGGGCAGTTTTAAAGACAGGACGGTTTATGTTGTTGATGTTGCACAGGTTATACCTTTAGCTCAGGATTTAATATTTACAAGAGCAGTTGAAAAACTTAGAGAACAGCTTGAAAGAGGAGTTCTTGGAGTAAAAAAAGTTGTTGTATTTGTTGATGAGCTGAATAAATATGCTTCGAGCGATTCAGGCAACTCCTATTTAAAGCAGACTTTGCTTGAAATATCGGAAAGAGGCAGATATTTGGGGTTGATTCTATTTTCAGCCCAGCAGTTTAAATCTCAGGTACATAAAAGAATTGTCGGAAACTGCGGAACAAGCATTTATGGTCGTATGGATATGGATGAGCTTGCTACTCAGGGTTATGGGGTCATGCCTTCAACTGTCAAAGCAGAGCTTACAGTGCTTGAAAAAGGCAAATTGCTTATAAGACATCCTCATTTTAATCAATACGTGTTTGTAAGATTCCCAAAACCTGCTGTTATGACAAGTCAGGATGGAAAAGAGAAGTTTAAACCCGTGCCGGAAAGAAGTTTTGAAGATGCAATGATATATAATTTTAAAAGACTGGATAAAAATATAAAAGAAAATGATATAAAAGATGCTATATTTGGAATAGATAAAGAAGAAATTATAAGGGCATTTAATGAAACTGAACAAAAGGGCAGGGAAAATCCTCTTGGATATTTTAAAAAAGTTCTTAGAAAAAGCGCGCCAAGAGTGAGCTTTGAAGATAGTTTTTCTCCTTCGCCAGTTTCAGGCACACTGGATGATTGGCTTAGAGAAGATTAAAATATGAAAATAGTTCATCTTGCAGATATTCACTTAGGATACAGAGCTTATAGTAAATTAAGCTCTGATGGCTTTAATATAAGGGAAAAAGATGTTCTAAGAGCTTTTAATGAAGCTCTTGAGAAAATTTCAAAGATTAATCCTGACTTAATTATTATATCCGGCGATGTTTTTCATAGACCAAGACCTACTAATGCGACAATATACAATACTATTGATCTTTTATTAAAATTCAGGAAAACTTGTGATTCTCCAATAATAATGATTGCAGGAAACCATGAAACCATAAAAACAACAGAATCCGGCTCTATTTTAAAAATTTTCGGAAAAATTATTCCCAAAATTATAGTTATTGATGAACATATTGAATCTGTTCCGCTGGGAAATCTGGATGCTTCTGTGTTATGTGTGCCTTATTCAGGTTTATCAAGCTTAGAAAAATATAATCTAAAGCCGGATAAAAGCTTTAAATATAATATTTTGGCAATTCACGGCACTTACCAAAATATTGACAAGCTTGCAGGCTACAAAGAAAGCACTATAATTAAAGATTCGGATATATATGAAGCAGAATGGAATTATATTGCTTTTGGACATTATCATAAATTCACCAGGCTTGCTCCAAATGCTTATTATAGCGGAGCAATCGAAAGAACCACAACAAATATCTGGCAGGAAGCAGACGACCCAAAAGGCTTTATTGAATTTGACTTTGATGAAAAAGATGAAAAAAAATATACTTTTCATTCTCTTGAAAGTCCAAGACCGGTTACAGATATTAAGAAAATCAATGCTAAAGACCTGACAGCAGAAGAAATTAACCAAAAAATAATTCAGGAAACATCAAAAATAAATAATCTGGATAAAAGCATAGTCAGATTGACTTTTGATAATGTTGATTCCATTGCTTTAAGAGAAATTGATTACAAAAAAATAAGAGAATTTAAAAAAACAGCTGTTTATTTTAAAGTTAATTTTATAAAAAAAGATATTTCAGTTACTTTAAATAAAAACGAAAATGGAGAAATTATTGAGAAAAAGAAAAATATTTTTGAATATCTGGAACAGGAACTTGCTCAATTTGAACTGAGTCAGGGAATTGACAGGGAAAAATTTAACAGGATGGCGCATGATTATTTGAAATAGTAGTACTTCAACGATGACTAATAACTTTAAGCTTAGTCTATTATCTCCAAAGCTTTAATCGTTTACCTAAGTTAGGTGGTATTACCACCTTTGAAAGCAGTATAAAATGAAATTAATTTCGCTAAAATTAGAGAATTTCAGGCAGCATAAAAATACAAGCATAAACTTTACCAATGGTATTACCGTAATTACCGGCATGAACGGTTCAGGCAAAAGCACTGTACTGGAAGCCATTTCCTGGGCTATTTACGGCACGGAAGCAGCAAGAGGCAACAAGGATTCAATAAAATTTAACAAGGCAGAACCTCGCTCAAAAGTCGTGATTGAGCTTGTATTTGCTCTTGACAGCGAAACTTATAAAGTTAAAAGAGAATTTAGCAAAGCAGAGGTCTATTTAAACGATAATCCGGCGCCGATTGCGATTACGCAGGATGAAGTCAGCAAATATCTTAGAGAAAAGCTTGGCATGGACAGGACAGAATTTTTTAACACATATTTTACAGGGCAGAAAGAGCTGGATTTTCTTAGTAATAAAGGTCCGACAGACAGAAGAAAATTTATAAGCAAGGTTTTAAATTATGAAAAGGTAAAAATCGCTCAGGATAAAGTCAGGATTGATAAAAACAATACAGACAGAGAAATTGCCGGCATTAAACAGGGTCTTGAGGATTTTGAAAAAATAGAGCTTGAGAAAAAACAAACTCAGGAAGAATTGGCTACAGTCAGCAAAAATCTTAAAGAAAAACAATCAGAGCTTGAAAAATATACTCTTGAGCTTGGCAAACTTCATCCGGTCTGGTCAAAAATCCAGGCTGCCGGTAAAGATTTTAATAAATACAATACAGAACTTAATTTTATTGTCGATAAAATAAATGAGTTTGAGAAAAATATTAAAGATTTTAATAATCAAAATGCAGAACTTGAAATAAAAACCAAAAGACTTGAAGAACTTGAAAAATATCTTGATGAATATAAAAAAACAGAAGCTGAAATAATTCAACAGGAAGAACTGCAAAAATATGAATTTAAAAAACAAAAATCTTTGACAAATTTGGAAAATATTGAGCAGGAAATAAATAAATATGAAAAAAAAATAACTGAAATTTTCAGCTCTGCTGAGTCTAAAAAAGATATTCCGGCTAAAATACAGATTTTAAAACAGGAAATAAATAAATTAAAAGAGCTAATTCAACAGGAAAGAACTGACTGGACTTCTAAAAAACAGGAAATATTAACTTTAAAAAAACAAAAACAAATTGAAATTGAAAAAGTCAGAAAACAATGTTTAATAATCGGGCAAAAAGGCGAAAACGGAGTTTGTCCTACCTGTGAGCGTCCTTTAAAAGGTGAATTTGATAAAGTTATAAATAATTTTAATGAAAATATTAATAACCTGAATCAGGAAATTCTGAATTTAGCTAATCAGGAAACTGAGTTAAGCAAAGAACCTGAAATTCTGAAAGAAAAATTTACTGCTCTTCAGGAAAAAGAAAAAGAATTTGAAAAATTAAATAAAGAGCAGGGAAAACTTGAAGAAGAGATCAAGATTTATGAAAACTTAAAAACAGATATAGCAAAGAAAAAAGAACTTAAATCAAAAATAAATGAAGAGCTTGAAAAAATTCCCCAGGGCTTTAACAGTAAACGTTTAGAAAAACTTAAAGAAGATTTTCCTGCTTTAAAGAAATTTTATGAAGAAGCATTAGGCTTAAAAGTGCAGATTTTAAATAAAAAAAATATTGAAAAATCTTTGGAAGAAGCTCTATATAAAAAACAAGAAGCTCAAAACAGAAAAATAGAGCTTGAATCAATATTAAAACAGTTAAATTATTCGGAAGACGAGTATAAAAAAGTGCAGGAACAGGTTTTAAGTGTTGAAAAATCCTGTAATGAATCGAAATTAGAAGTTGCAAAAACTCAAGGCAAGCTAAATCAGGTTAATGCCGTTTTAAACAAGATTTTGGAAGCAGAAAAAAATTATTTAAATAAACTTGAACTTATTAAAACAAAACAAGCAGAATTAAATCATCTGGCTGAGCTTGACAGATTTTACGGATATTTTTTAGAGAAGCTTAATAATCAGGCAAGACCTGAACTTTCGGAAATTGCAAGTGAATTTCTTTCTGAGCTGACTGACGGAAGATATTCAGTGCTTGAACTGAACGAAAAATATGAAATTTGTCTGAGAGAAGATCATCAGTCTGAAATCAAATCTGTTATTTCAGGCGGAGAAGAAGATATAGCGAATCTCTGCGTCAGACTGGCAATTTCTAAAATGATTGCGCAAAGATCAGGCAGGACATTATCGCTTCTTATACTTGATGAAGTTTTCGGCTCTCTTGATGAAACCAGGAGAACCAATGTAGTTGAACTTTTAAATAATCTTATGAATGATTTTGAACAAATTATTCTGATTACTCATATTGATGATATTAAAGAAAATATAGATAATATAATTAAGGTTGAATTTGATGAAACTCAGGGATGCAGTATAGTTAAAACAGTAATAGGAGAATTTAATGTTAATTCAGATGTCATCGCGAGGAGCGAAATGGAATGAAGCGACGTGGCGATCCATAATTGTACATTTTTTAGATTGCTTCGGTGCCATAGGCACTTTCATAGGCTTCCAATCCTTCCAAACGAGGACTTATAAAAGCGGCTCTGCCGCCTTGCAATGACAGTTTTTATTAGAAAACGAGGTGTTATATGAAAAAAAATAAAAATTTACTGATAATTCTTTTAATATTTATACTTCCGCTTGCGCTTTTTTATTTTAAAGCCTTTTGGAGTGAAGAATATGTAAGTGTAGCTCAGGTTTTTGGTTCAAAGCCGATTGTTCTTGATTTTGGTTCAGAAATGTGTCTTGAATGTAAAGAGCTTGATAAGGTAATGAATCCTGTTAAAGCAAAATATAAAGATAAAATAGTATTTAAAAAAATATCAGTAAATTCATACGATCCTGAAACCGAGCAATTAATAAAAGAATATGGCGTAAATGTTGTGCCAACGCTGGTTTTTATAAACAAAGAAGGTAAACAAGTAAAAACAGTTGAAGGATGTTTACCACAATACGAACTGGAGAGTTATTTAAAAATAATAAATGAATGAACTAATTTCATTATTTGTGCTTGTTTTTTTAGGCGGAGTCATCAGCTCTCTGTCTCCATGCACATTGGGACTGCTCCCTTTGATTATTGGATATATCGGAGGATATTCAAAGACTTCAAACAAAAAAATAATTATTCAGCTTTTATTTTTTGTTATTGGACTGTCGCTGGTTTTAACAATGCTTGGAATTGTTTCTGCGCTTGCAGGCAAAGCTTTCGGTTTCTGGGCAAAGCCTGTATGGTCTTTAATCATAGCTTCTTTTATTATGATAATGGGATTAAATTTACTGGAAATAATTGAAATCCCAATCCCTTCAATAATAAAGCAAATGCCTCAGAACAAAAATAACAGTTTAATTCTTTATCCAATATTATTAGGCGGTATTTTTGCCTTTGCGACAACTCCATGTTCTACTCCGATTCTTGCAGGAATTATGGCTTATGCCTCCTTAAAAGCAAATATTTTTTTAGGAGGAGCTTTGTTATTTTTTTATGCGCTAGGACAGGGGATTATTCTGGTTCTTGCCGGATTATTTACCTCTTTACTCAAAAAAATAATGGTTTTTAAGCAAATTTCACAAAATTTTGTAAAGATTAGCGGAATCGTCCTGATTTTAGTTTCTATATATATATATTTGTCTGTTTTTGGAGTTTTTTAAGGCGCCAACGGAACTTTGATAGCAAAAGTTCAAAAAATAGACAATATTTGAAAGAATTATATAAAAAACGAGGCTGAAAACCGCATGGCTTCGTTTTGTTTTTTCTTGGAAGAAAAATTTTTTACAAAAACATAGCGTTACGTCTAT
>JAZDPZ010000054.1:0-15292 GCA_043797105.1 bacterium
AGAAAGGAGAAAAAGTTATGAGTTTAAATGTTAATGCTATTGGAGCTGCATTGTGTTCGACAAATAAAAAAGCAAATCCAAATAGAGTGGCATGTCAGCCTTTAGGCGATTCTTTAAATCAACAACCTTTATTAAATAAAAATAAAGCTAAAAATCACTCCTGCAAATTAAATCATGTTGTGTAAATCTAAATTAGAAAACCTTAATAAATTAATAGAAACCGTAAAAAAATTAAGATCTCCGGATGGTTGTCCATGGGACAAAGAACAGACTCATAAATCTTTGAGAGAAAATTTAATCCAGGAAACCTATGAGGCAATCGACGCCATAGAAAATGGAGATATTAAAGAATTAAAGGAAGAACTTGGGGATGTTTTGCTCCAGGTTCTTTTACATTCTCAAATAGCAAGCGAAGAAGATAAATTTGACATAGAAGATGTTGCTCAAACCATAAATGACAAGATTATCAGGCGTCATCCACATGTATTCGGCAAAGTCAAAGTTAAAGATTCAGATGAAGTGCTTGTTAACTGGGAAAAAATAAAAAAACAGGAAAAACCTGAAAGAATATCTGCTTTATCCGGCATAGTCGAATCGCAGCCTGCTCTTATGGCAGCTGCTCAAATAAGTAAAAAAGCCGTAAAAGTGGGTTTTGAATGGCAAAATGTTGAAGCATTATGGGAATGCCTGGAATCCGAGATAAAAGAGTTTCAGCAAGCTGTTGATTCAGGCGATGAAAACAAAATAGAAGAAGAAATGGGAGATATTTTGTTTTCGGTGGTTAATGTTGCAAGATGGCATAAAATTGATGCTGAGCTGGCTTTATTAAAAGCAAATAAAAAATTTATCAAAAGATTTCAATTAATGGAAAAAATCGCTCAAAAAGATTTGAGTCAATATACGCAGGAAGAATTGGAAAGTCTTTGGCAGACAGTCAAGCAATTAGAGAATAGTGCCTAAGCCACATTCTTAAGTTTCTAATTATTCCTTTATTGCCCCATGAGGACTTTTGCAGCACAACCATTACCTGAACTTGAAATAGTACAAGTATTTTCCTGTGTATCACCTTTAGTTCCCAAGGGTTTAATACTATTTTCCAGTATCCAAATCTGGTGTACATCTTTACCGAGAATATTAGGTCCTTTCCATCCGTTAACATCTATGCTTATATATCCGCATTTCTGTATTGTTCCGACTAAAGACGTACAAGCACCACTATCAACTTGAAATCTTAACAGCATACCATTATTTAAAATAATACCTGAAGTATTAGCCCACGCTATTATTGGACTGCCATTCAAATATTTTAAACTGCCATCCATATTATGCCAGCAATTACCAAAAGTCTTACCAACGTCACAATATTTAATAATATTCAAATACTGAGCAAATTTGTCTCTCATAACATTATTACCCGTAAAAACCCCCTTCAAACTGTTGCCATTATCTGCCGCAATATGTGAAGTAGCCTGAGCTACCAGAGAATAAATAGTTTTAAAAGCCATTTTATACTGAGCATCCTCTATTGCTGGAAGTAAAATCACCATAGTAGCAGTAGCAACAACACCCACAACCATTAAAGTCATCAGAACTTCCGCCAGAGTAAAGTCCTTTCTAAAAATATTGGTTTCTTTAGCAAGTCTTATTTTTATATTTTTTACGGCAAATAACCAAAGTAGGGTCATACTCAATCTGTTCATGTTAACTCCTTATCTTCTCAGTAAAAGTTTTACCCTATATAAAACATATTATTTATATAAAAAATTATATCATGCTTTTTTAAAAAATCAAGATATATTAAGAAAATCGTTGCATTTTTATGAGGGTAAAATACTTGCAGATATAGGATTTTGATGATAATTGCACTTAAGTTATGTTGATTGATATTGCAAAATGATATAAAATTGATGCTGAGCAGGCTTTATTAAAAGCAAATAAAAAATTTATCAAAATGTAACTTGTCATTCAGAGGGCGAAGCAGGCGGCTCTGTCCGCATTTCGCAGCGTAGCCCGAAGAATCCCCCATGAGCTTTGATTCTTAGATTGCTTCGCTTGCAATGACATATTTAAATTGCAAATTGGTATTATACTGAAAAAACAGAGTATAAAATCCAGAAATAACTTAAAATCAAATAATAAAACATGCGCAAAAAAATAAAATAGCATAGACTGGATTCGAACCAGTGACCGCGCGGGTATGAGCCACGTGCTCTAGCCAACTGAGCTACTATGCCATTAAAAAAAAAGTTTTTCACTAGCTTAAAATATTATTAAACAGTTTCCAAAAAATATCAAGCTAAGACCTTATAAAAACTCATGTTATTATTGTTGAATATAAAATGGCACAATAGTATTTTCTTTATTATTTATAAGAAGCTCAAAGTTATACTTACCTATGGGCCAGTTGGTTTCAGGCTTTTTTAAAGATAATAATATATTTTTTGACTCCTGTGTTTTGAATTTCAATGAATTTACAAGCATACTTTGATTATCAAGTGTTTTATAGTGCCAATTTGCATCTATTTGAGTATTTTTAGGAGCATTAACAAGTTCAATACAGACATAAATAAAAGGAGTATTCGGCTTAAAAAAACTTTCTGCGCTTAAAGCAATATTATTTTTTACATCTATTTTATCTGTAATAGAAATACGTCCGATTATACCTTTACCAATCACAGGTTCTCTTAGTTTTGATATTTCTTCCTTAATTAAAATATTATTTTTATCATCAGGACATAATAATATATATTTAGTAAGATTTTCAACAGCTTTTTTATTATTATTAATGATTCTATAAGCAATTCCAAGATTAAAATACGCGTCAGCATAATTTTCATCAATAATAACAGCTTTTTCCCAGGAATCAACTGCATTATTTAACTGATTATTTTTAGCATAAGCAAGCCCCAAATTATAATGCGCAACAGCAAGTTTTGGATATAATCCGGTTAAATCCCGAAAAGCAAGAATAGCGTCTTTTATATTATTGGACTGCAGTTTTTTAATCCCTTCATTTAAAAGAATTTTAGCTTCTTTTGGCAATAAATTTGTTTTAAAAATTTTTACATGCTCAGTTTTTGTTATATTTTCAGGATTTATTTTATTTTTATTTTTATTTAAGCATCCTGTTAAAAAAAAACTGGATAATAATAAACTTATGAAAATAATTTTTTTCATATATTAATTTTGCTCGCTTGTTTAAATTTATAAATTAAAAAAACAAAAATCAAGGATATACTTCCCAAAAAATATAAATACAAAGCTATATTAAATATTATCGGATTAAAGATAAATTCTACAATATGATTGCCTTTACTTATAAAAACAGCTTTTGAATTATAGTTAGCTTGAATAACATTTTTAGAAATATTATCTACTTTAGCTTTCCAGGAAGGATGATAGCCGTCTCTGAATAACAAAACTCCATCTTGTTCAGTATTTACCGCTAATTTTATATGATGAGGCTTATAATCTAAAATATCAATTTTATTTTTGAAATTATTTTTTGGCTTATTGTCAATATCTGGAAAAACTCCTGAAAGTATAACTGTTTTTGATAAGTCATCAAGTATTTGTTTATTATTTTCTTCTTTGATTAATTCTTCGGCAGGCATGCTTTTATAATCAGAATAAAAAGAAAATATAGGCAAATTAACTCCCAATAAAACTGCTTTTAGTTCAGTAGGCATATTTGCTTTTAAAATATCAGTATAAAGTTTAGGATATGTTAGCGCAGTAGGAGGATATATTTTTAAATATTCATAAGCCGGGAAATTTGAGAAAAAATCTGTCGCAACAGATTCTTTCTCAAGGAAAGCGCGAAAGTTTAATCTATCTTTATATGTAGGATTAATTATAAAAAAATCTTTAAATCTTTCAGAAGTTTCAATTAATCCAATATAAGCAGGCATGATAGTTTTTTTTCTGGGTGTGATCCTAAAATCAGTAGTTGAATCAAAATTTATTCCTGCAATATTACTTGTTTTTACAGCGCATGTAAAAAAATTTTCATTATATATTTGACGAACATATAAACTTAACTCAAAAAGAGTAATAATAAATAATAAAGGAATTAGCCACTGCTTTTTAAATTTTTGTAAAATAAATACTAAACCTAAACTAACAAAGTAAAAATAACAAAGTAAAAAATAATTAACAAATTCATGAGTATTTTCCAGCCCCCTTAATGGCGGAATAATATAAAATAAAAATTTATATATTATATTGAAATCCCTAGGACCTAGAAAAAGAACTCCTGATAAAAAAAGCAAAATAAAAAATACTTTTTTAAGTTCATGTTTTCCTTTGAAAATTCCTATTATTCCAAGAATAAAGGGAATAACGGCTATAAACATACTTAATTCTGAAAGAAAAGTATAATATATATTTGTAGTATAAAGTCCTTTGGCTATAGGAAAAAATCCAAGTCCCAAAAAATCGCCTATTTCTCCAAATGCAGCTTGAGAATTTTTAAATTCTCCCACATTTGAGAAAAAAAATGGAGGATTTTCAGAAATAGGATTAAATAAAGAACGAGCATAAGGATAAATTAAAGGCTTATAAAATATTATTGACCATGCCGGCGCTGAAATTGCTATAAATACTAAAAATGAGCAAAATAATTTTAATTTATTATTAAAAATAATTGAAAAAGATTGTTTATTAAAAATTAAATAAACAGTAATAAAAAGTAAAATAAATGTTGCATGAAAGAAAAAATGCATTGATTGAAAGCAAATTCCTGTAAAATAACCAAGCATTATACTGTTAAACCAGCTTGAATTCTTTAAAAATCTGATGAAAAAAATTAAAACAAAAGGTATATAACTAAAAACCAATGAAACAGCATTTTGATGATAGCAATTTATTGAAAAAGATGATAAAAGCACTACAAAAAAAGTAAAATACCAATATTTTTTTATTTCAGGAACGAGCATATTTAACAATAATTGAACTCCGGTTGCTATTACTATTAATTTAGCAAATATTGTAAGCTCATATAGATAAAATAAATTTTTAATTCCAAAAATTTTTCCCATAAAAATACAGACTATGCTTACAGGATCAATTAAGCTCCACATTCCTGTATTTGTAAAAAATATTTCGCCTCCATGTATATAAGGATTCCAAATTGGGATAAATCCTCTTTGTAAGGATTCTGTAAAATAATGAAAAATAGGATACCAATAATATGAATCATGCGAAAAAATATATTTTCCGTTTAAAAATCCCCAATGAACAATAATCCAAATAAAAGCGCCTATTGTAAACCATAATAAGCCTTTATTAAAGCAAAATTCACATATCTTTTTCATATTTCTATCCTCTTTTAGTCCAAATAATATTTTTTCATTCTGCTAAATTTGTCTCCTTCCTGAAATTTTAGCAATTTTTTAGATGATTCATATTGTTTAGCATAATCAGTATTTAAAATAGTTTTTTTAGCTTTTTTAACAATTTGTTTAAAATTTATTTGTTTATTTTCAACATTAATTTCGATTTTATCCGACAAAGTTTTTATTGTTAAAATTTTAAATTCATTAGGATAACTAACAATGGATGGTGTTGAAATAAAAAGATTATTATTGATTTTTTTAGTGAAATTTATATGATAATGTCCACTTAGTATTAATTTAGGTTGAGGATATTTTTTTATTATATTCAAAAAATCTTCTGAATTTGAAAGCGTAAAATTTTTCCAGGGATGTTCAGTGTCCTGACTGCAGCTTGGAAGAGGAGAATGATGCATTAATATTATTATAAATTTGTTTTGATTATTTTTTATTATATCTTCAAGCCAGGAAAGCTGTTCTTGAGAAATTAAACCTGAAAACCTATTTTCAATTGCAGTGTCAAGACCAATTAAAAGAACATTTTCAATTGGTTCATCTATCCAATAAGTTTTATCATTATTTTTAAAGCCATTTCTTCTAAACTCAGCGATAAAATCTTGTTTTGAATAATCATTCGAAAGATCTGCGTCTCTATCTCCAAAAATTACATAATAAGGATATTTAAGTTCTGCTGCAATATCAAGGAATATAGGCAAATCATCAAGAGTTTTATTTTTATTATCAGTTAAATCTCCTCCAAAAACCGCAAAATTAATATCAGGAGTTTTATTCAGGATTTTAACAGTATCCTGAAAAATAATAAGACTTTCATTATAAAGAATCCAATCGTCTTTTTTATCAAAAGACAAATGAATATCCGGCATAAAAGCTATTTTAAAAGTTTTGAATCCATAATTTTCAGAATGGACATCTCCTGAAAAAATACTTAAAATTAGCAGCAAAAATAATACCGTTAAAATTTTAACTGATTTCATACAGCTACTTGGGCTTCTTTTCCTTCTTTTTCATCAAGATTAAATTTTGTATGGATTGCTCTAATTGCATCATGCGCTTTATCTTTTTCAACAACACAGCTAATTTTGATTTCACTGGTTGAAATCATCTTAATATTAATATTTTCTTCAGCAAAAGCTGAAAACATATCTGCTGCAATACCGGGTCTGTCAATCATGCCTGCTCCGACAATACTGATTTTCGCAATATTTTTATCTACTAAAATTTCAGAAGCTTTAATTTCGTGTTTTATTTTTTCAAGCACAGCCATTGCCTGATCAAATTCTGCCTCAGAAACGGTAAATGCAATATTATTCGAGTTATCCTCTTTTATATAAGACTGAATAATCATATCAACACTAACATTATTACTTGCTAATGCGCCAAATATCCTTGCGGCTGTTCCGGGAGAATCAGGAACTCTTAAAATAGCTATTCTTATTTGCGATAAATCTGCTGCTACACCGCTTACCGGTCTGTATATTTCCATAGAATTCACTCCTATTACCAATGTACCTAAATCATCAGTTTTAAAACTACTTCTTACTCTTAAAGGCACGTTAAATTGTTTTGCAGTTTCAACTGCTCTTGGATGTAAAACATTAGCTCCGACTCTTGCCAGTTCCAGCATTTCTATATATGAAATTTCATTAAGCCTGCTTGCTTTTGGAATAATTCTGGGATCAGCAGAATAAACAGCATCTACATCAGTATAAATATCGCATCTTTCAGCATTTAAAGCCGCAGCTAAAGCAACAGCAGAAGTATCTGATCCGCCTCTGCCCAAAGTTGTAATTTCATTATCCTTGGTTATTCCCTGAAAACCTGCAACAACAACTATATTGCCTTTATTTAAATGATTTTTTATTTTATCTGTTTTTATTTCCACAATTCTTGCCTTAGAATGCACGTTTTCTGTGATAATTCCTACCTGAGCGGCAATCAAACTTACGGCAGAATAGCCGGCTTCCTGAATAGCCATTGCCAAAAGAGATATAGAAACCTGTTCTCCTGTTGCAAGCAACATATCCATTTCTCTGTTATTCGGCTTTGTTAAAATTTCATTTGCCAGTTTTACGAGATAATCGGTTGTATGCCCCATTGCGGAAACTACAACAACTACCTGATGTCCTTTTTGATATTCTTTTATTACTGCATTTGCGACATTTTTAATTTTTGTGGAGTCAGCTAATGAAGTTCCTCCAAATTTTTGAACCACGATGCTCATAATTTTCTCTTTACCCCAAAATATTTTTTACTACTAAAAATTATTTTTCTCCATTATATCGTTAAAATTTTTCGGATAATTCAATTTTTTAAAATAATTATCCAGAAAATCATTTATCATATTATGATTATCCGGATAATTTTCAATGAATTTTTTAAAATCTTCCTCAAAAATATCAAAATCATTGGATTTTGCATTAATATATGTTTTAAAACTAAGAATAGCCTGATCAAATTTTTTCAACTTAATCAAAATTTTGCCTTTTTCAACATAAGCATCTATTAAATCAGGTTCAAGATTTACAGCTCTTTCAAACTTTTCAAGAGCATCTTTTAAAAACATATTTTCTTTAGAGTTAGAAAGCACTATTCCATAAATAAAATTTACAATACCGGAATTAGGATTTAGCTTGTAGGCTGTTCTCATTTTTCTTACAGCTTCTTTATTATCATCTATTTTATTTAAAGAAAGAGCCAGATTTATATGAGCTTCAATATAATCAGACTTAAATTCAATGGTTCTGTTATAGTATTTTATGGCATTTTCATAATCTTCAATATTATAATAAGTTGATGCTATTAAAAAATTAACCTGGGATTTCTTTTTAGATGTTTTTTCAGCTTTTTTATAATTTTCCAGAGCTTTTTCAATATTTCCCGTTAAATTATAGACAGAACCAAGTTTTACATAAGCATCAACATAGTTAGGATCAAGTATCAAAACTTTTTTAAATAAAGCCAGAGCTTTTTCAAGTTCATTGGTTTCAATTAACGATGAAGCCAAACAATATAAAGCTTCAAAATGATTTTCCTCAATGCTTAAAAATTTAGTTAATTCTTCTATTGCCTCAGGGTGTTTTCCGAATTTTTGGAAGGTTATTCCACGCGATAAACAAATTTCAGGCGCTTTTGGATCAATATTTTCAGCTGTTTTATAACATTCCATAGCCTTGTCAAATTCTTCTAATTCTGTTAATATCTCACCAAAATTAACATGAGCTTCTACTTTAAGAGGATTTATATTAAGAGAAGTTTTAACTTTTTCAAGCGCTTCGTCATATTTTTCCAATCTAAATAAAGCAACTGACCAGTAATACCAGGCATCAGAATGTTCAGGAAAAGATTCTGTAACTCGTTGAAATTTTAGAATAGCTTCATCATATTTGCCCATTTCAGCAAGAATAGCTCCAAACAAAAACATAGCCTGCGTACATTTAGGATTTAAAGCAAGAGCTTTTTTAAATTTATCCTCTGCAAGAGCTTTTTTATTTTGTTTTGCAAGGGCTATTCCCCAGTTAACATAAGTATCGCTATCTCTTGGACTCAGCCTTAAAGCTATTTCATATTTTTTTTCAGCTTCACTAATTCTGCCCACTTCAGCTAAAGCAGCTCCCCATAAAGCGTAAGCTCTTGAATATTCAGGATCAATCCGAGTTGCTGTGATAAATTTTTCCATTGCTTCTTCAAATTTATTTTGTTTTGCAAGAGCTATCCCCCAATTTGTAAAGCTTTCAGGATTTTTAGGAGTCATATTACTTGCTTCTTCAAATTTTTTTATAGCCTGATCCAAATCTCCCATATTAGCCAATGAAACCCCCCAGCTAACAAAAGTCTTTGACGGAATATAAACATTTTTTGTTATAGATTTATATTCAGAAACAGATGCGCTAAATTTAGAGATTTTTTCTATAAATTCTTTTAAAAAATTAAACATTATATACAAGTCCCAAATTAAATTAAAAAGATATTTTTGGGATATAGATAACCCTTTCTTATTATACATAAATTAAAAAACCAAAAATCGAAAAAATTTTACAAGATCATTAAATTTTGAAAATTTTAAGTAATGAACAATAAATTTTCACCTTTTAAAAAAAGGGTTTGTTGTAGGGGGTGGCTAAGCCACATTCATCAGTTACTAATCCTTCCAGTGAGGACATAATGGTGCAGCTTTGCTGCCTACCCTAGTCTAGTTCCCATCCTTCGAGGGAGGGGTAGAGGGGAGGGGTGTATAAATTTATTGTTACCTACATATAAGGGCAAACCGATCATTTAATAGACAAACAAGAGCTGTATAAAATACTAGCTCTTGTATTAAAACTAAATTTTTAAAAGGGTTGAATAGGAGGCTGGTATCCTCCTAGCCCTACACTACTTTCTTAATCTTTTTTCAGAAGATAGCAAATTGATATTAAATTATATTCTCTCTTATTGATTTTACAGCTGCCTGAACTCTGTCATCCACACAAAGTTTTTGCAAGATACTGCATACATGAGCTTTAGCAGTATGAACGCTGACTATAAGGTCTTTTGCTATTTCTGTATTGCTTTTACCTTTTACTAAAAGTCTGAGAACTTCTAATTCTCTTTCGGTTAATTGCGCTCTTGCATCCGGCACTTCTGACGAGTATAAAACTTGAGTGGATTCAGGTTTAGGGAATAGCTTTAAAGCAACTTTTGCAATGGCAGGATCTAACCATGCCGCTCCCTGACTTACGCTTGTTATTACATTTACAAGAGTATCAGGTTCAATGTCTTTTAAGCAATAAGCATTGGCTCCTGAGCCTAAAGCCGCCAAAACTTCCTCATTTCTTTCGTGAGAAGTTAAAATTATAATTTTAATATTTTCATCAAAAGTTTTTATTTGCTGAGTAGCTTCTATCCCATTCATTCCGGGTAATCCAAGATCCATAAGAACCACATCAGGCTTGATTTCTTTAATAATTTTTAGCCCTTTTTCAGCATCTTCTGCCTCTCCTATTACATTGATTCCTTCAAATTCATTAAGAGAAGATCTAAGACCTACTCTAGTCAATTTGTAATCCTCAATAATAACAATTTTAATAGTTTTGATTTTTGTGCTTATCATGATTTTCTTCCTCCTGTTGTATAAAATTATATAGTAACAATACTTATATTTATTTTGATAATTTTTTATCCAAATATTAAACAAAGAGTATATTACTATAAAAATTTAATTAATATAATAATTAGAGAAAATAACCTACTTGACTACTTTTTAGAATTATATACTGAGTGAGATTTATTTATATACTTAAAAATTCTCCGACTGTATAAAGTGAACCGGCTATTATAACAATACTGCTGTTTTCTTTTAAAGAAGAAGATAAATCTATGGATTTATTAATATTATTGCTTGTATAAACCCTTTGCAGAGGATTTTTCAGTAAAAATTTTTCTTTAAGAATTTCCGGATCAACTGAATTTTTTGAAAGAGATTTTGTAAAAATAACAATATCATCATGTCTAAAAAGAATATTTATCATTGATTCAAAGTCTTTGGTATTTAAAGATGAATATATCCAAATTCTTTTTTTAGCAGGAAAATAAAAATCCAGACTTTCGCAAAGCAGTTTTGCTGCTGAAGGATTATGCGCTCCATCCAAAATTAAATTTTTTTCTTTTATATATTGAAATCTGCCTTGCCAGCTAACTTTTTTTAAGCCTGATTTTACTGCTTCTTTTGGCACTAAAATTTCTGTTTTATTCAAAATTTCTATAGTTTTTAGAACTAATGCCAGGTTTTTTAATTGCCAAAAACCTAATAAAGGCAGTTCATACTCGTCTTTTTCCGTTATTATTTTGCAAAAGTCTAATTTATAATTTGAGTTATCCGCTAAAATAAGAGGGCTTGCGTTTTCGAGCGAAATTTTTTTTATTATATCTAGTCCATTATTGTATTTTAATGTAATAACAGGAACTTTATTCTTAATAATACCGGCTTTTTCCTGTGCAATTTTATCTGTTGTATTGCCAAGTCTGTCTGCATGGTCGATATCTATGCTTGTTAATATTGAAACAAGAGGATTTTTAACTATATTTGTAGCGTCTAATCTTCCTCCAAGCCCTGTTTCAAGCACAACAAAGTCAGCTTTATTTTCTTTAAAATAAACAAAAGCAAGAGCAGTTAAAATTTCAAATTCAGTAGCAGGAATATTATTTTTGTTTGCTAATTCTAAAATTTCTAAAGTTAATTGGGCAAAGTCTCTTTTAGAAATGTTTTTATTGTTTATTTTTATTCTTTCCGTGTATTCAACAAGATGAGGACTTGTATAAAGAGCTGTTTTATAGCCTGCTTCGGTTAAAATAGAAGCAAGCATAGCACAAGTTGAGCCTTTACCGTTTGTTCCGGCAACATGAATAACTTTTAGATTGTCCTGAGGATTATTTAAGAGTTCTAAAAGTTTATTAATTCGCTCAAGACCAAGATTTATATGGAATTTACCCTGAGAAGTTAATATGGATATGGCTTTATTATACAAATTAACATCCTACTAATGAGTCCAGCAGTTCTCCAATTGCTTTTGCCTGCCGATCAATCTCGTTTATACGCTCTCTGGTTTGTAAAATAACTTCTTTGGGAGCGTTTTCAAGAAATTTTCCATTATTCATTCTTGATTTCAAATTTTCTTTTTCTTTTGAGAGGGTTTCCAGTTTTTTATTTTGCCGATTGATTTCCGTTTCAATATCTATAAGACCGGCTAAAGAAACTATTATTCTCGAGCTCCCAATAACTGTAGTTGCTGATTGAGCAGGTATTTCCTTTGGGACACCTAAAAGAATATTTATATCATCAGCTTTTACAATGGTAGAAATATAAGGTCTTGCAAGCTCAAAAATTTCTTTTTCATACTCATTTTCAGAAAATATTACGATTTTAAGCTTGCTTGAAACAGGAATATTCAGGCTTTGTCTTATATTTCTAAGATTTTTTATTGTTTCTATAATTATATTCATCTTGATTTCAGCGACTGAATTTTCAAAATCAGGGTTAAGTTGCGGAAATTCAGCCAGCATAAGAGCTTTTATATCATCTTTATTTGATGCGTCTTTAAAAATTTGCCAAATTTCCTCAGTTATACTTGGCATTATTGGATGAAGAAGCTTTAGAGTCTTTTCATGGACAAATCCCAGAATTTTTTGTGTATTTTTCTTTTGAGCTTCATTGTTAATCTGAACTTTAGCTATTTCAAGATACCAGTCACAGTAGACATTCCAGAAAAATTCATACAATGCCTGCGCTGCTTCTCCTAATCTAAAGTTGACAAAATTCCTGTTAGTCTCTTTTATTACTTCGTTTAATTTGTGTAAAATCCATCTATCTGCGATAGTCAGGTTATTTATATCAAAATTATTATCAAAACAAGCCTTTAAAGCTTCTTCATCAAGATTCATAAGCGCAAATCTTGAGGCATTCCAAATTTTATTGGCAAAATTCCTGCCTTGTTCAAATCTCTCGTCAGAAAGTTTGATATCCTGACCACCATAAGTTACAAGACTTGTCAGAGTGAATCTCAAAGCATCAGCGCCGTATTTATCAATAATTTCAACAGGATTAATAGTATTACCTTTGGATTTGCTCATTTTTTGCCCGTGTTCATCCCGAATTAGTCCATGTATATAAACATTTTTAAAGGGCGATTTTCCTGTAAATTCATATCCCATTACCACCATTCTTGCAACCCAGAAGAAAATAATATCAAATCCTGTTACAAGAGTGCTTGTAGGATAAAATTTCTTAAAATCAGGGCTTTCTGTATTGGGCCATCCCATAGTTGAAAAGGGCCACAAAGCAGATGAAAACCAGGTATCTAAAACATCTGTTTCCTGAGTAATTCTTGAACCCGGGCATTTAGCGCAATTTTTAGGTTTTTCAGTTGAAACCATCATTTCGCCGCAGTCATCGCAGTAATAAGCCGGTATTTGATGTCCCCACCATAATTGTCTGCTTATGCACCAATCTCTTATATTTTCCATCCAGTCAAGATAAATTTTTGTCCATCTTTCCGGAATAAAATTCAATTCACCTGTTTTAACGGCTTTAATAGGCTTTTTAACAAGAGGTTCCATTTTTACAAACCATTGTTCAGACAAATAAGGTTCTACCGTCTCACTACAGCGCTGACAGTGTCCTACATTATGTTCATGCGAAACTGTCCTGACAAGTTGCCCCTGTCTTTCAAGTATTTCAATGGTTCTTTTTCTTGCTTCAAATCTGTCCATCCCTCTTAGCTCAAAAGGAACAAGATCATTATCAACTAATTTTCCTTCTGTATCCATAATCCAAAGAGGTTTTAACCCATGTTTTTTGCCTATATAATAATCATTTGGATCATGGGCGGGTGTTATTTTAAGCGCTCCTGTTCCAAAGCCTGGTTCAACGGCATCATCCGCAATAATAGGTATTTCACGACCTATCATAGGTATTACAACCTTTTGTCCCACTAAATCACCATATTTAAGGTCATTTGGATTAACAGCAACGGCAACATCTCCAAACATTGTTTCAGGTCTTGTTGTTGCAACAACAACAGCTCCAAATTTATCCTTAAAAGGATAACTGATTTCCCATAAATGTCCCTGTTCCGTTAAATATTCAGTTTCTATATCGCTTATTGCAGAGCGGCATCTTGGGCACCAGTTAACTATATAAGAGCCTTTATAAATTAAACCTTTATTATATAAGCTTACAAAAGCCTCTTTTACAGCTTTTGAACAACCTTCATCAAGGGTAAATCTTTCTCTTGAAAGATCAAAAGAAGCTCCGAGTTTTTTAAACTGGTTTAAAATTTTACTTTTATGGTCATTTGCCCAATCCCAGACAATTTTAAGAAATTCTTCCCTGCCAATATCGTATTTTGAAATCCCTTTTTCTCTAAGTTTTTTTTCAACGACATTTTGAGTGGCAATACCGGCATGGTCAGTGCCGGGAAGCCATAATGCAGCGTATCCGAGCATTCTGTAATACCTGATTAAAATATCCTGTAGAGTGCTGTCAAGGGCATGTCCCATGTGAAGAACGCCTGTAACGTTTGGTGGTGGAATTACAATGCTGTAGTGTAAAGCAGGGCTGTTTGCATCTGCTTTAAAGCAATTATTTTCTTCCCAAAATGTATATATTTTTTCTTCAGTTTCTTTTGGATTATATGTTGTCAATAAATTTTTCATTTAAATAAACTCCGCTTATGATATTTAAAAATTTAATCTTATAATTCCAAAATATCACAAACCTACTCTTAATTTAATGCTTAAAGAAGAGGTAAATTTTAATTGTTGAATTTTTCGATCTTTCTATTGATATTACTGTCCCATAAGGACTTTTGCAGCGCAGCCCCAACCTGAATTTAAAGTAGTACAGCTATTTTCATAACCATCACCTTTACTTCCCCCTTTTATTTAAAATCAAGCTATATTAAAGAATTGTTATATTATTTTATAACTGCGGTAAAATTACCTGATCCATCTCTGATTTTAATTGCTCCGGAGATTCTCCATGATAAGCTTTTTCAGCAATTATATTTTCGTTTTTACCAATTACTACGATATATGGAATTTCACGCGGAATAATTATACGCATTGATCTTGCTTTTTCAGGAGTAGTATTTTGATCCAAGTCCAGTTCCATTAAATCAACTTTATTGTTATATGTATTTATTACTGATTCCAGAACAGGTCTTACATTTTTGCACTTTGCATTCCATTTAGTGCAAAATAGTATTACTCGAGGCTTATTAACTGCAAATACAGTGGAATTTATCAAAATTGCCGCAAATATCAACAATAAAATAAACGGAAATACCAGGTTTTTTTTGTTAAATTTTTTAAAATATAATTTCATAAAGCGCACCTCATCATTTATTTATTTATTTATTTTAAATTTATATTTACTGTTTGTCCGACTTTTATATTATTTTTGT
>JAZDPZ010000055.1:0-30993 GCA_043797105.1 bacterium
GCATTCAAGGCAGTAAAAGCAGCAGTACCTGCAAAAACAATTTATAGATAGGGAAGCAAAACATCGCCCCTACGTTTCTAAAAAATCGTCTAATTCCTTGCTATGGACGATTTTGGTGTTTTTAAGGTGTCAAACTTCCGAGAAAAATTTACTCATATCTTAAGGCATCTATGGGATTCAGTAAAGATGCTTTGTAAGCAGGGTAAAATCCAAAAAAGATTCCTACAAATACTGAAAAACTGAATGCAAGAATTATTGACAATGGTGAAATATCTATAGACCATCCAACTAAAGAAGCTAAAATATTTGATCCGATAACACCTGTTAAAATTCCAAATAAACCTCCTGCTAAAGAGAGTATAAGCGCTTCAATTAAAAATTGCAGTCTTATATCCCATGTTTTAGCTCCTATAGCCATTCTTATTCCAATTTCTTTTGTTCTTTCGGTTACAGAAACCAACATTATATTCATAACCCCAATTCCTCCCACAAGAAGAGACACCGAAGCAATAGCGCCCAAAAGAAGAGCCATAATATTTGAAGACTGTTGAGCCATTTGCATTGTTTCAGTAAGATTTCTTACAGTAAAATCATTTTCCTGATTAACGCCTATATGATGTCTTTCTCTTAATATAGCTGCTATTTCTTTCTCGGCAGAAGATAAAGCTTCTGAACTTCTGGCTTTTACCATAATTATCCTGACTGTACCAGGAAAATGCACGCCAAAAAGCTTTTTTTGCGCTGTGGTAATAGGTATAAAAATAGTATCGTCCTGATCGTCGCCTCTTGTTGACTGTCCTTTACTTTCAAGAGAACCTATTATTAAAAAAGGAACACCTTTTATTCTGATTATCCTGCCAATGGGATCTAAATCTCCAAATAAATTTGCTGCAACAGTCTGCCCAATTACACAAACTTTTACGGCATTTTTTACATCTTCCTCAGAAAACATTCTACCGTCTGAAAGATTCCAGTCTCTAACTGTCAACACATCAGATGTAGTGCCTGTTATTTGTGTTGACCAATTTTGATTGCCAAAAATAACCTGCCCAACCTCGGATAATATAGGAGCAACCTTAGATACAGATTGAGATTCCATCTTTATTGCTTCTGCGTCTTTTAAAGTAAGCGTAGGCAAAGTTCCTGATCCCATTCTTACACCGCCTGATGAAGTCGCTCCAGATAATACAATGAGTAAATTACTTCCCATGCTTGCTATTTGTTCTGATATTTGCTTACTTGCTCCTGAACCTATGGCAAGCATTATGATTACCGCTCCAACGCCTATAATTATTCCGAGACTTGTAAGAGCTGACCGCATTTTATTGACTCTTAAAGCTCTAAACGAAATTTTTACTGTAGAGACAATGTCAGTCATTTGTTTTTACCTCATCGCTAACAAGATTTCCGTCTCTAAATTTGATAATCCTTTGGCTGTACTCTGCAATATCAGGCTCATGCGTTACCAGTATAATTGTTTTATTTGATTCTTTGTTTAATTTTGAAAATAATTCCATAATTTCACGGCTTGTTTTACTGTCAAGGTTTCCTGTAGGTTCATCAGCCATAATTATAGGAGCATCATTAACAATTGCTCTTGCTATAGCCACTCTTTGCTGCTGTCCTCCCGATAGCTGATTTGGAGCATGATGCTTTCTATCCGCAAGTCCTACCATTTCAAGAACTTCCATAGTTCTTTTCTTTCTTATTTTAGGTGAAATTTTATTATAAATCATAGGCAGTTCAACGTTTTCTATTGTAGAAGTTCTTGGTATAAGATTAAATCCCTGAAATATAAATCCTATTTTTAAATTTCTTATATTGGCAAGCTGATCCCTGTTTAATTTAGTTGCATCTGTCCCGTCAAGAAAATACTTACCAATAGTAGGTTTATCAAGACATCCGATTATATTCATGAAAGTTGACTTGCCTGAACCTGACGGACCCATTATAGATACAAATTCACCGGCTTCTATGTTTAAAGTTATGTTATTTAGCGCATTTACTTCAATATCACTTATTTTATAAATTTTTTTAACGTCTTTAATTTCAATAAGCACTATTAAACACCATTTTAGAACATTCTCATTTTCGGACTTTTATTTTTTTGCTTTTTAGACTTATCAAGTTTACTGACTATAACATCCAGTCCTTCAGATATGTTTCCTGATATTATTTCTGTAAATTCACCGTTGCTTATGCCTGTTTTTATTCTGATTCTTTTAGGTTTCCTGTTTTCTTCCAGTATCCAAATACCCTGTTCTTTATATTTAGGAGTATTTTCACCTTCATATAGAGTAAATCTTAAGCTTGTGTTCGGCACAAGTAAAATATTTTCCTTTTTTGATGTAATTATAGAAACATTTGCAGTCATTCCTGGTTTTAGTTTCAGGTCTTTATTATTAACATTAATGACCACGTTGTATGTAACTACGTTTTGGACTACATTTGGAGCAATTCTGATTTGTCTGACCTTACCTTCAAAAGCTTCATCAGGATAACCATCAAGAGTATATTCAGCTTTCTGACCCGCTTTAATTTTTCCGATATCAGCTTCGGCAACATTGGTGTCTATTTGCATTTTTGTTAAATCCTGGGCAACAAGAAACAGAGTTGGCGTCTGAAAACTTGCTGCAACAGTCTGCCCAACATCCACATTTTTTGATATAACAATTCCGTTAACAGGAGATATTATTTTTGTATATCTTAAATTTGTCTGTTTGTTTCTTAACTCAGCTTTAGCCTGAGCAATCTGTGCCTGAGCTGATTCTATCTGAGCTTTATCAGCGTTATAAGTCGATTCAGCAAGATCAACCTCGCTTCTTGCTATAAAATCTTTTTCATAAAGAGATTTTTTTCTTTGGAAAGTTTTAAGATCATTTTCAGTAATACTTTGTATTTTTTGGAGATTAGCCTTGGCATTATATAAATTAGCCATAGACTGCTCTACCTGAGATTCCAATAAAGACGGATCAATTTCAGCCAGAATCTGTCCTTTTTTTACAGGAGAATTAAAATCAACATAAATATTTTTAACAGTTCCTGATACCTGAGTTCCAACGCTGATATTTGTTACCGGATTAACAGTTCCTGATGCTGTAACTGCTTCTATAATATCGCCTTTGGCAATCTTTTCAGTTCTAAAATCAGGTCTTGTATCCTTATCCTTTAACATATAAAATATGACGCCGGCAATAATACCAATTAACAGGAGGATTATTATAATTTTTTTCATTTTATTCCCATTGCCCTTTCAAGATTACTAACAGCGATATTATAATCATAAAGAGCCTGAATCTTTGTTAATTCAGCATTTCTATAGGTTAATTCAGCATCTTTAACTTCAATATGATTTCCAACTCCGACTTTATATCTTCCAATCGCTATATCAAAGTTTTCTTTTGCCTGTTTTGTAATAAGTTCAGCCACAGGAATACTTTTTTCTGCCTCTATAAAGCTTATATAAGCCTGTTGAACATCAAGCAGCGCATTTTGCTTTAATATTTCCTCGTTTGACTTTACAACATTAAGATTTGCCTCAGCTTCCTTTATCTTATTTTTGGTCAAAAACCCGTTAAAAACAGGAAGAGTAATATTTGCTCCGACTGACCAGCCGTTATCAAGAGGAAAACCCTTTCCACCAAATCCATAATTGGAAAATCCGTTCAATTCAGGAAGATAATTTTTTTTTGAAAGTTTAACAGATTCTGAAGCAGATGATTCTTTTACAGCAATTGTTTTTAAGTCAGGTCGATTATTATATGCATTATCAAGCGCATTTTGAAAATCAATATCATATTTTGAAAATACAAGATTATCTTTAAGATTATAATTAAGCGCATCAGAAATGCCAATAGCGTTATTTAAATTGGCATAAGCTGTTTTAACAGCATTATCAGCTTTAATTAAATTCAGTTTTGCATTACTAAGATTTACTTCAGCGGTAGTAACATCAATTTTAGGCTTTAATCCCTCTTTATAAAAGGCGTTTGCTTGTTTAAGCAAATCATTATACTGATCTACTGCCTTAGTATAAACTTCTTTGCTTTTTACTGCTGATAAAACTCCATAATATGCTTTTTTTACATAAAATACTGTCTGAATAACCGTATTATCAAGGTCAGATTCAGATGATTTCAAATTATAGTTCTGGATTTTAACATTTGAAGCTATTTTTCCAAAATCATAAATAACCTGATTAAGAGTAATATTTGCCTGCATTTGGTTTGAACTTTTATCATAACTGCTGTCTGTAGATGAATTCCGCCTGTCATAGCCTGTTGAAAGATTTAACTGAGGCAGATAATTTGATTTTGCCTGACTAACCTTTGATTCAATAACTTTTGCAGTATTTTTTGCGGAAGTTATATTGGGATTATTATCAATAGCAAATTCAATACATTGTTCAAGAGTCAATGCATCTCCTTTTTCAATATTTGCTTTAATAAGATTTATCAAATGTTCATTTGCCTGAACTTTACTTGAAAAACTGAAAATCAATAACATCAGTAAAAAAATTTTTTTCTTCATTTAATGCTTTAGTCTTTCTTTTCAAAAATATATTACTTTTATTTTTATTCTACTTTAGAAAACTAAAAAATATTAATATTTTTTAGAATTTTTAAAACTATGGAATTGAGATTATTTTATTCTAGCTCAAGATTTTTTTAGCTTCGTTAATTGCGTTATCACTGCTTGTTAAAATTTTATCCAAAATCGGAGCCATTTCTGACCTATAATCAATAGGCGCTGGAGAAGGAATATAAGTATAAGTCTTTGTTGATTGTTGATTTTGTTGATTATTATTTGCAAATTGGTTTTGTCCAGCATTTTTTCTGTTTAAAATATCATATATTGTTTGATTTTGCGCCATTGGTTCCGCTTTATTTACAAGTTCTGGTTTTTGTTTTTTATTTTCTTTTTCAGAATGACTTGGCTTGCCAAATAACTTGTGTGAAATTTTCTTGAATATTGAGGAAACTATAGGAGTCAGAATAAACCACGCTAATACAAGTCTTAAAGTACCGCCTCCCTTACCTTTTAACTGACCTCCGAACCATTTTGCCAAATTTCCTAATTTACCGCCCTGGGATGCCCAAGCTTCTTTAAGAGTGGTTTTTTTGGAATTAAGCCCCATGCCAATGAATTTTCCTATATTTCTAAGAATTTTTTGTCCAAAAGAAATTCCGTTTAGATTTTTAAGATTAGCAACAGCATTAACGCCTCTTGCTATATAACGCATCATTACCCATCCGCCTATCCATGTGCCTAGTATATTCTCCATAAGCGTACTGAATTTTTCTCCTTTTGGCGCTTCTACGGTATTTTTAATAGATATGCCAATAGCCCAGCCGTTCATCAAAAAATTTAAAAGACCAAAAGGATTAAAAGAAAAATCTCCTAAAAATCTTTCCGTGCCAATACCTGTCTTTATTAAAAATCTGGATAAAACAGAGGCTTTTTTATCCGCATGATTGAGAAGTTCTAATTTTCTTCTTAAAATTTCAAGTTTTTTAGATTTAGCTCCTGGCATTTTTAAAATTTCATTTATATTTTCAAGAACTTTATTAACAGTGCTACTAATGATATTTGGCTTTGCTGTTCCATCTTTCATACTTTTAACTATTTCTTCAAACTTAAATTTTTCTATTGCTTTAGCTGGCAATTTTTCTATTAAATCCTGACTCAATAGTTCTCTGGCAGATGCAGGCACCAGCCCTGATTTTGTCCTGGTGCCTTGAGCAAGTTTTTGAAATATTTGATTTTGGGCTAATTTTTGTCTTAAATTATGGAAAAATTCGCCTAATTTTTGAGAAAAAGAGTTTGTTACTAATTTACTTTTGTCAATTTTGTCAATATATTCATAAATATTTGGTAAATTAATAAATTTATTAAGAAGTTTACTTCCTACAAAACAGGTAGCGCCGCCAGCGCCAATATAAACAGCTTCTTTTATTTTTCCTTTTTCTTTTGTGGATTCTGATATCATTCCTGCAATAGAATTTTTTGTAACTAAATCAGAATTTAAATTAATACTTTTTGGAGAACAATCTTGATTGTATTTGCTTAATTGTTGAGGATAATTATATGAATAGTTTGTATATTGTTCCATTCCCTAACCTCTATTTTTTATATTTAAACCAAAAAGATTAGTAAAATATTTCCAACAATATAAAACCTGTCAAGCTTAAAATTTGCTTGTTTTTTTAAAAAATCTAAAAAATATATTTATTTAAAATTTAATTTGAGACTTGTATAGTTATCCAACGAGTCCGCCTTCGTCTGTTTCGCTAGCTTTAACCATAATAGCATGCTGAACAGGTTTTTCTTTTCTTATGGAAGATCCATAATTTGCTTCAGCTTCATAACCAAATTCTTCCTGTTGTTTTCTTTGATTTGCTTCATCAACACGTCTTTTTGCCACTTCAGCAATTTCATAAACAAGTTTATATCTGTTATCTGTTTCTTCGTTTAAATCTGAAGCTATACGGGTAATTTGATCCATTATTATTCTCCTAATTTTTTATAAAAATACTTGAATATTGCCTGCTAATCTATTTTCTTAATTCATGTTAACATAAATAAAGAGGAATAAATTAATGACTTCAAATCAATCTTTTCAATCTTTCAAGGATAAAATTTTAGTTTGCGCAGATTGCAGAGAACAATTTATATTTTCTACAGAGTATCAGGAATTTTATTATCAAAAAAATTTTCCTGTCCCTAAAAAATGTCCGGCATGCGCATCAAATAGAAAACAAAACAGTTCTAATAAAGAAAGCTACAATACCAGCAAAATACAATGTTTTATTAGATGCAGTATTTGCGGCATTCAAACAATTGTTCATTTTGAGCCTTTAAACAATGAACCTGTTTGTTGTTCATATTGTTCTAATACTAATTTAAATTAATGCTAAAATAATTTTTCAAAATTTCTTTGCATATCCATATAACTTGATTTTGTCATGTTCAATGAAGCATTTATCAGGAATAACAAGAGCGGAATACCAATTATTATGAATATAACAAGAGCAATGACTTTAACAAAATTTTTAATAAATTGACTGGATTCATAGTTAAGATGTTTATTTTCTCTGTGATTTTTTATTAATATATTAATAAAATCCTGTTTTTCCTGATAAGACAAAGATTCAATGTATTTAATATTTTCAGGATAAATTTTAAATACAAATTTCTTTGGATTTTGTATTGTATTTTCTTTAGAATTATTATAAACCAATTTTTTCACCTTATAATTATTTATAATAACAAGTTGAATACAAAAAAAATAGGAGTTTTTGTGATTAATCTTGAAAAATCTAAATTAAAATCTATTATACAAAAACTAAATAAAGGACGTGTACTCGTAATAGGTGATTTTGCCATAGATGAGATGATTTATGGTCAAACTCACAGAATTTCAAGGGAAGCGCCTGTTTTAATATTAAAACATACTCATACTAATATTATGCTTGGAGCAGCATCAAATGCCGCTCATAATATTGCTGTTCTTAATTCAGGCAAAGTTGCCGCTATCGGAGTTTATGGAAATGATTATTATGGTCCTGTTTTAATAGATGCTCTTACAAAAGCTAAAATAAATACCTGCAGCATGGTTTTGGATAATTCAAGAACCACAACCACAAAAACAAGAATATCCGGTTCGTCTACCCAGTCTGTTACACAGCAAATAGTTAGAATAGACAGAGAAAATAATGAATTTATTGACAGTAATACTGAATCTAAAATAATTGATAATATTAATAAATATATATCTGATTTTGATGCTGTTTTATTGTCTGATTACGGTATTGGTTTAATTACGCAGGAAATTATTAATGCTACTATTAAGGCATCTAAAAAACATAATCTTTTTCTTGCGGTTGATGCTCAAACTGATCTAATGAGATTTCAAGGAGCAACAGTAATTACTCCAAATCAACCTGAAGCTGAAAAGACACTGGGATATGAAATAAAAGATTTTGCCACTCTTTTAAAAGCAGGAAAAGACCTTATAGAAAAAACTTCTTCTGAAATGATACTTATTACAAGAGGAAGTGATGGAATGACACTATTTGAAAGGAACGGAGAAGTTTCGAGTATTCCTGTTTTTAATAAAACAGATGTTTTTGATGTTACCGGCGCCGGAGATACTGTGGTTGGAAGTTTTATTCTTGGACTTTGCGCTGGAGCCAATGGTACGGAAGCAGCCGTTATTGGCAATCTTGCCGCCAGCATTGTAGTCAGAAGATTTGGAGCAGCAACTACTACCATTGCCGAGATTGAAGAAACTCTGGATAAACTCAATATAGAAAGTTTTAAAGTAAAAGTATAAATTTAGAGGAATTTAAAAATTATGATAAAAAATGGAAAACTTTTCGGGCATATTAATTTAATTGATTTAAGCATTATTTTTGTTGTTTTATTGGCTGTTACTGGTTTAACTCTTGTAAAAACAGGACGATTCACGACTTCAGCTCAAATAATCAAGGAAAAATCAACTATCGAGTTTGATGTTGTGATAAGAGGACAAAAACTTTCAAAACAAAGCGCTTTGTTTAAACCGGGAGAAAAAACTTTTATTACAATAAGAAACGTTCCTTATACCGCTCTTGAAGTGGTAAAATCAGAAATAACTCCATGGCAGACCGTGATTCCTAATCCAAAGGACTTATCAAAAGCATTGGCTGTAGATGATCCAACTGCTCCGCACACATATAATTTTTTTGTTACTTTAAAGGATAAAGCTTTAATTACTAATGACGGTCCCGTAATCGGCGGAAACAAAATAAAAATCGGTCTTGTAGTAAGTCTTGAAGGCTTTGATTACAGATTAAGCGGTATAGTATCCGGTGTAAGAATAATTAAAGATAAATAATTATGAATTTAATCAAATCATCGCTGGTTTTTAAATTATTAAATAAATTGGATATTCAGGAAAATTCTTTTTTTCAGCAAATTGTTCAGGAAAGTTTTTTCATTAAAAAGCTGAATAATTTTTTAGAGCAAACCCAGGTTAAATTTTCTGAAATTTCTAAAACAAGTAATTTAATAAAAATTATAGATTATATAATTTTAGGTTTAATTTCATTAATTTTAATTTCAATACCTTTTTTGGAAACAAAAATTATAGGTTTTTTTACTGCTGTTGGCTTTGCTGTTTTATTAATAAAATTTTGTTGTGTTAAAGGAGAAAAACATTATTTCAACAGCTTTGATATACCTATATTTTTATATATATTAATAGCAGGATTAAGTGTTACATTTTCATCTTTTTTTATACCGAGCATAAAAGGCTATATAAAAATATTAATTTATTTTGGAGGATATTTAACTTTTATAAATATTTTTAAAAATCATCCCAAAAGAATTATTTATCTTATGGTCTTATTAACAATAACAGTGTCTATAGAAGCTTTTTATGCTATATATCAACAAATTACAGGTATTGAACCCTTAGCTGCCTGGCAGGATCGAACAGAAGTCAATCCTGAATTGTTAATGAACAGAGTATACGGCTCTCTAAAACCATATAATCCTAATCTTTTAGGCGGTTATTTAGTCGCTGGTTTTTCTTCCGCGCTTGGAACGGCTTTTTTATTTTTAAACAGGAAAAAATTTATTTTTAGCTTTCTTTCTTTCATTGGAGTAGCGGCTGTTCTTTTAGCAATCCTGTTTACAGGCTCAAGAGGAGTATATATAGCTACTGCTGCTATGATTGGTGTTTTTATGATAATTTCCGGTCATATAATCTGGCATGAATTTAATCAAATCAAGTGGCTCAAAAAATTCTGGATGTTTCTGGGTATTTTTGGCTTGATTTCACTAATCGCGCTTGTTTTATTTTCTCCTGCTCTACAGCATAGAATATTGTCAATCTTTGCCTTTAGAGGAGACAGCAGTAATTCTTTCAGATTTAATGTGTATTTTGCCTGTATAAAAATATTTTTAGATAACTGGCTAACAGGCATAGGAACCGGAAATAATACTTTCAGGCTTGTGTATGGTTTATATATGACAACCGGATTTGATGCTTTAGGATCTTATAATATATTTTTAGAAATTGCTGTTGAAAGCGGAATATTTGCTCTTCTATCTTTTATCTGGCTCATATTGTTAAGTTTTATTAGTGGGATAAAATACTTTGTTAAAAATAATTCTTTAGAAAATAAAATTATTGTTTCCAGTTGTTTGATAGGAATTGCGGGCTTAATGGTTCATGGATTTTTTGACACAATATGGTACAGACCTCAGGTTAACTTAATATTCTGGATGTTAATAGCAATATTGGCTATAATCATTTCAGGCAATATTTATACAAGTCCCAAAGAGACTAAACCAAAAACCGATTTTAGTTGAATATATGTTAAAAAAACGAAAAATTAATAAAAAAACGAAAATTTTAGTCATTAATTTTGGCGGTATTGGAGATCAAATACTGTTTTTTCCTGCTTTAAAAACAATAAAAGCTTCTTATCCTCTTCCTTTTTTAACCCTGGCTGTTGAAACAAGAAGCAAATCCGCTAAAGAACTAAGTTCTTTGATTGATGAAGTTATTACCTGCGATATAAAAACTGGTTTTAAATATTTTAATCTTATAAAACTGCTTTTTAAAATCTGGTCAGGACGATATCATGTGGTAGTTTCATCAGGCGGATCAAAATTTATAGCGATTTTTCTTTTTTTAACAGGAATTAGAAAAAGAATTGGTTATAATACAGGGTTATTAAGTAAAATTTTATTGACAAAAACAGCTTCTCTCAATAAAAATCAATATGCCGCAAATATGTATCATGCATTGGCTAAAGCTATTTGTAGCGATCAGGAAGCTAATCTGCCGGAGATTGATATTTCTCCTGAAAATTTAATCTGGGCTTATGAAAAAATAGGCTCAAGAACCAAACAGGTTGTTACTATTCATCCTGGCGTCAGCAAACTCAGCATTACAAAAAATATAATCAAGTTCTGGTCGGTTTCTAATTGGGTAAGTCTTATAGTTAAACTTATATGTTCAGGCAAATATAAAGTAGTATTAACTGGCGGACCTGATGATGAAGGAGTATTATTACAAATAAAAGCAGAACTCGCGAGATATGATATTTCGGAAGACAGCTTAGCAGATCTTTATGGACAGACAAAAAATTTATCGCAGCTTGCCGCTTTGATAAGCTTATCAAATGTTTTGGTTTGTGTTGATTCAGCTCCCATGCATATATCTGTAGGAACAAGGACTCCAATTGTAGCTATATTTGGACCTACAGACGAAAAAAAATTACTCCCGTCAAACGATTACAGATTTATAGCTGTTAAAGACGAAGATTTGGATTGCAGACCCTGTTTATGGGATAAAAGAAAAAACTCATGCGATTATATTGATTGTCTTAATATAAATTCTGATAAAGTATTTCAAACTATTAAAGAACACTTAGATTAATAATTAATATGGTTGCAGATTTTTTATCAAATATAAAAGAAAATTTAAAAGATTCTAAAAAAGCGGTAGAAGACATAGTAATCACGACAATCCCAAGTGTTTTTTCCATAATATGCGGACTTGTAACATCTGTGCTTATTGCAAGAGGATTAGGACCTGAAAAAATGGGTGAATATACACTTGTTTTAAGTATTTCAGGTTTGATTCCAATTTTATCGGATTTAGGTATAGGTCAATCCGCGATCAGATTTGCTTCAAGAGCATTATCTCAGGGTAATATTGATTCTCAGCATGCTGTTTTACGCTGGGCTTTCAGAATCCGAATATTTATGGTATTTTTTACTACTGCAATAATTTTTTTAGTAGCTCCATTTATTACAGGTAAAATATGGCACTTGGACAATCTTGCAAATCCCGTAAGATTAAGCCTTTTAATAGGTATTTTTATTACTATTTCGTCAATTCCTATGGTTTATTACCAGTCTTTAAAAAAATTTAAAATGAATGCTTTAGTTAGCATAGGTCAAACTTCTATCACTCTTATAGGTATTTTAATTATTTTTTTATTAAATGCCTGGTCTATTAATAAAATTATAATAACAAGCATTATTTCAACCGGAATAGGAATGTTTATTTTTTTATTAATAGTTCCAAAAACCATATTTTTTAACATGCTAAAACTTAAAAGCAGCTCTTTTAAAAAATTATTAAAAGATTTTTGGAGAGCGCCGGCAGACGAATCTGTAAGATCTAAAAACTTTGACGGCACAAATTTATATTCGTTTACTTTTTACATAACTTTAGCATCAATCATATCAACTCTTATTTACAAAGTAGATGTATGGCTTATGGGTTATTTTTTAAATCCTGACCAGATTGGAATATACAGTGTGGCAATGAGATTTACTTTGCCTTTAACTTTTATACTTTCAGGAGTTCAGGTTACTATATATCCAAAGGCTTCTGAACTTACATGCCAGAAGAAAACAGCAGAATTATTAAAGAAAACCTTTTATCTTTGTTCGCTCATATCTTTGGGATTTGCTGTTTACAGTATTTTTGTTCCTTTAATGGCGCCTTTTATGTTTGGACATGAATATAAAGACTGTGTTTTATTAGCGCAGCTTTTGTGTATCAGGTATTGTATTTCTATTTTAATTTGCCCTTTGGGAGTAATTTCTTATAATTTTGGGCTTGTAAAATTTTCACCCCCAATAAATTTTATTCAGTTAGTAATAGTTGTTCTTATGAATATTGTTGCATTGCCTTTGATTGGTTCTTTAAGCGCTGTTATTGCATTAATTATAAGCGAAGTTTTTGGCGGTTTAGCTTTTGGATTATTAATCTGGAAGAAGTTCTGCAAGTTTTCGGGTGAATAAACTTTTAAATTTCCAGACTTCCGGCATTTTTTCAAAATCCTTATGACAAGTCTATTTCAACAAGGTACTGCATTTTAAAATTTAGGGTTTACTAATATGCTTAAAAATCTTCCATAACAGGTATTCTATTAATAGATTCTATGGCTATAGAAGCTGTCTTTGCTAATTTTTCAGGTATATTCGGAATAACTGTCAGCTGTCTTAAAAGATCAATAGTTCTTTTAAATGTTCTTACAATGTCTCCTTCTTCAATATTAAGATTTTTTATAAGTTCTTCCCATTCTTCACCTTGAGTCCATATTTCTATTAATGGAGAAAAATGTGTATTTAATGAAATAAGAGTAACTACATTATATTTTTTTTGTATTTTTCTTAATTTTTTCATTATTTCATAAGATTTTTGAAAAGTATTTTCAATATTTTTACTTATATCTAATCTTTTTGAAAAATCTTTTTTAGGCTCTTCTGAAACAACAGCGCAAAGTACAGCTGCTAATTCCGATGGAGATAAATTATCCAAAATTTTATTTATAATTAGTTCTGAAAAAAATATTTCATTTTCTGATCTGATAGATGCTGCTATAAAACCTTTGCTTGTCGGATAATTTTCAGATAAATAATTCATCTCTTCTAAAACTTTTACTAAATTTATAAATTGTTTCCAATATATATCTTTTTTGTATTCTATAATTTTATTTACCTTTTGATAACGACTATAAAATCTGCCAAGAATATCTATATCTCTAATGTGTTTTTTATATTGTTTACATTTATGACATTTTGATTTTTCCACTTTTTTTTGAAGTTTTTTTACTTTATTTTCATATTCTAAAATTTCAGGTGTTTGTTTTTTTTCCGCTTGTTTTTTTAAAATATTTGCAATCTTTTTATATTGTATATATGTATTTTTAAGTTTATTATATTTTATTATATCCTCATTAGATAAAGAATAAAAACATTGAAAACTATTAATTCTTTCTATTTCATTTTTTAAATCTTTTTGTTCTTGATATAAAGGTTTTAATCTTTCTGAGGATGTAAAATAACCAAAACTTTTAAAAATTAGCTCTCTTGTTTTTTCAAGATCAAATTTTTGAAGTAAATTTAATACCATTGAATATGTTGGAGTAAATCTGCTTTCAAGAGGATTAGCCAAAGATGAAGCAAGTTTTGATACTTCATTAGGTGATTGATATGATGTGCCAATAGTTATTACATAGCCAATTTCATCTATTCCTCTTCTGCCTGCTCTGCCTGACATTTGTAAAAATTCATTAGCAGTTAATATTCTGTGTCCTTCATCGGATCTTTTACTTATAGAGCTTATTACAGTGCTTCTTGCCGGCATATTTATTCCGGCAGCCAATGTTTCTGTTGCAAAAACAACTTTTATTAATCCCTGTTGAAATAATTTTTCGACTAAAATTTTCCATACAGGGAGTAATCCCGCGTGATGACTTGCAACACCACAATAAAGATATTCTAAATGTTTATGTTTATTTAAATATGGATTATCTGTAATATATTCATTTATTGTTTGTTCTAATTTCTTTTCCTCAGTTTTATTTAAAAGTTTTAAGTTTGCGCATTTAGTTAAATTTTCATCGCATTTTTTTCTGCTAAAAGTAAAATATATAGAGGGTAACATATCTTTTTGATGAAGAATTTTAATAAGATTAACAGTAGCATCGTTTTTTTTATTTTTTATGTATTGAAGATAGGATTTTTCAGGTTTTATTTGGGGATTTAATTCTTTTTCTTCAGAAAAAAGTGTTAACAATTGATTAGGAGAAGATGGCGAAAAATAAAAATGCTTTAATGGAACAGGTCTAAAATCAGTATTTATAAGTTCTGTTTTTCCATGCACATTATCAATCCATTCTGTTAATTCAGCGGCATTTGCTATTGTAGCGGAAAGAGCTATTATTTGAATATTTGTAGGACAATAAATTATACTTTCTTCCCAAACAGTTCCTCTTTGTTCATCGTTCATATAATGAACTTCATCAAGAATAATATATTGGACGTTTTTTAAACTTTCTTCTATTCTTCCGAAGTTTGTGCCATACAGCATATTTCTAAAAACTTCTGTAGTCATAATAATTATTTGAGCTTCTTTATTTATAGAAGTATCCCCGGTTAGCAATCCTACTTTTTCTTCTCCGTATAAAAACGAAAAATCTCTAAATTTTTGATTGCTAAGAGCTTTAAGAGGTGTAGTATAAAATATTCTTTTATTTTCTTTTAATGTTCTAATAATGGCATGTTCTGCAATGACTGTTTTTCCTGCTCCGGTGGGAGCGCAAACCACAATATTTTTATTTTCATTAATATATTTAATAGCTTTTATTTGAAATTCATCCAGTTTAAATCTGGATTTTAATTCTTCATATTTTGTTTTATTTTCATTCATATTTTTTATTTATAAAATTAAGCAAATATATCTAAAATAGATTTAACAGGATTTTTCTTTTCCTGTAAAAAAAGCGCTTTTTTAAGAATTTCTATTTCTTTGTTTTGGGCGGCTATAATTATACTTGCAACATCTAATTGTTTGTCTTTTCTTGTTACTGGATCAATAGGTCTTTCATTAAAATTTCCATTAGTAATATTATTTATATCTTTTGATTTTTCAAAAGACGTAGTATAAGGTGTATATTCTACTATTTTAAATTGATAACCACCTATTATAGTCATCTTTTTATTAATACCTTAATTATTAAAATAAATAATTTTTCTAAGCTATATCAGCCTTATAATTCTAACGCATTTTTTATAAAAAGATAAGCACATGTTGAGCTACTTTTTAATTTTTTTACAAAAAAGTTCAATTATAGCTAATAACAATTATATAGCAAATTTTTGATTTGTAACAAATATTTATGTACAAATAAAATCATTGAAAAATAATTTAGTAAAAGGGATAATTTCTTTAGTAGTTTTTATATATTTTTATTTAGGTGTAAGCAATGAAAAATAATTTAAAATTAAAACTTTTATTTATTATAGCTCTTATAACAGTAAGTATTTTAGTAATAATTTTGAAACCTACAAAGCTGGGGTTAGATTTAATAGGCGGTTCCAGACTTGTTCTTGAAGCTCAAAAAACAGCTCAAATAAGTAAAATTACTCCTGATATGATGGATAGTCTTCAATTTGCCATTGAAAAAAGAGTTAATGCAATAGGTGTTGCAGAAACTATTGTTCAAAGAATCGGAGAAAACAGACTATTAGTTGAAATTCCAAATATTAGCGATCCTCAAAAAGCAAAGGAGTTTTTGGGTGAAACAGCAGAACTTGACTTTAAGGAACAAAAACAAGGATTTAATAATCAACCTCTTTGGGTTAGCACAGGTTTATCAGGTAAAGATTTAAGAAAAGCTAGTGTAGGAAGTCATCCGACCACAGGAGAATGGCTGGTTTTACTAGAGTTTAATGATAATGGAGCTAAAAAATTCGCTGATTTAACAACCAAGCTTGTTAAAAAACCTATGGCTATATTTTTTAACGGAGAATTACAATCTGCGCCTGTTATTCAAGAGCCTATCTTAGGCGGTAAAGCTCAAATTAACGGCGGTGATAATGGTTTTAGTTTTGAAGAATCAAAAAAAATGGTTGATCTTTTAAATGCAGGGGCTTTGCCTATTCCAGCTCAAATTATTGAAGAAAACTCTGTAGGTCCTACTTTGGGTTTTGATTCTATACAAAAAAGCAAAATAGCAGGTATTGTAGGACTTTTTCTTGTTATGTTATTTATGATAGCTTATTATAGAGTGCCTGGACTTGTGGCAAACGTTGCTTTAATAATTTATGGACTTATAGTTTTTGCTATTTTTAAAATAATTCCGGTTACTTTGACATTAGCCGGCATAGCAGGATTTATTCTTAGTATTGGTATGGCTGTGGATGCTAATATTCTTATCTTTGAAAGAACAAAAGAAGAATTAAAAGCGGGAAGAACTTTATTTACAGCTATAAATACCGGTTTTGACAGAGCCTTTACAAGTATTTTTGACAGTAATATGACCACAATTATAACCTGCACAGTATTATATTTATTAGGCACCAGCATTGTAAAAGGCTTTGCTCTTACCCTGATAATAGGTGTTCTTGTAAGTATGTTTACAGCAATTACCGTAACAAAAACATTTATGCATCTTCTTTTTGGAGCCGGTCAACTTAAACATCCGGAATGGTTTGGATTAAAAACAGAACAAATAGCAAAAACATTTAAAGTAGAAGATACCAGTCCAAGAAAAGCAAAATTTGGAATTCTTGATTAGGAGTGTTTAAAAAATGAGTACTACAATTTTAGGTAATAAAAATATAGTAAATGTAATAAAATACAGATGGATATGGATAGCAATTTCTTTAATTCTGATTGTTCCTGGAATTTTGGCTATGATTTATTCAGTGGCAACATATCCTACCCATTCTCCTTTTAAATTAGGCATTGATTTTACAGGTGGAACCATCATTCAATATGGTTTTAACAAAGAATTAACAAATTCTGATATAGCAATTATTAGAGAAGATTTTAAAAGTGTTGGGATTGAAAATTCAATAATTCAGCCTCAAAAAGTTAGCAGTTTTTTAAAAAATTCTTCTAATAATAAAGATTTTTCACAAATTAACAGTATTATTTCTATTAGAACAAGATTTTTGGATAGTGAAAAATCAAACAATGAGATAAATAAAGTAAATCAAAAATTAAAAGCTTCTTTTGGTGATTTTACTTTATTGCAAGTTAGTTCAATAGGACCGACCCTTGGCAAAGAATTATTCAAAAATGCAATTATAGCTTTATTATTAGCTTTTGCTGCAATAGTCGGATATTTAACTTTTAGATTTAAATTGGATTATGCTGTTTTTGCTCTTATAGCTCTTTTTCATGACGCATTTTTTGTATGCGGAGTATTTTCTATATTAGGACTGGTATTTAAAACAGAAATAGACAGTTTGTTTATAACAGCTATTTTAACTGTTGTAGGATTTAGCGTTCATGATACTATAGTTGTTTTTGACAGAATCAGAGAAAATTCAAGATTTTTGGCAAAAAAAGTTACTTTTAACGAAATAGTCAATGCCAGTGTAAATCAAACTCTTGCAAGGAGTATTAATACATCTTTAACAGCTCTTATAACTCTTCTTGCCTTATTCTTTCTTGGTGGAGCCACAACAAAAGATTTTGTTCTTTCTATGACTTTAGGTATTTTTATTGGAACATATTCAAGCATATTTAATGCAAGCACTCTTCTTGCTATGTGGAGAAGTAAAAATATTGATAAAAAAGTTCAAAAATCTTTTGCTTAGAGAGAGATTAAATATTGAAATCCGCAAAAATAAAAAAACAAGCTGCATTATTATCTGTAGTTTCAAACAGTATATTAATATTTTTAAAATTTTTAGTAGGCATGCTAACAGGAAGTATAAGTATAATTTCTGAAGCTATACATTCATTTATTGATCTTTTAGCGTCTGTCATAGCTTTTTTCTCTGTAAAACTTTCATCTGAACCTGCTGATATTGAACATCAATACGGGCATGGCAAATTCGAGGATTTATCAGGAATAATAGAAGGATTTTTAATACTTGTTGCTGCCGCTTATATTATTCATGAAGCAACCGAAAGATTAATGAGCGGTTCTATAGGTCATATAGAGACTACAGCTGGTATTTTTATTATGCTGATTTCAGTTCTTATGAACACATCAGTCAGTTCTTATTTATTTAAAATAGCTAATAAAACAGAATCAGTGGCATTATTTGCTGACGCGCAGCATTTAAAAATGGATGTTTACACGTCAATAAGTGTTTTATTAGGTTTAATATTTATAAAATTAACGAATCTTGTAATTTTTGATTCATTAATTGCCATTGTTGTTGCCCTTCTTATTATTAAAGCCGGTATTAATCTTTGTGTAATTTCAGGAAAGAATCTTCTTGATACTTCACTATCAAAAGAAGAGAGAAATATTATAGAGAATACTATTAAAAAATACACATCAGAAGGAATTATAAAAGTTCAAGGGCTAAAAACAAGAAAAGCAGGAGCTGAAAGGTTAATTGATCTTACTCTTGTAATTCCTGAAGTTATAACGATTAAAGAAGGGCATGATCTTTGCAACAAAATAGAAGAAGATTTAATGAAAAATATTAAAAATTCTAATACAACTATTCATCTTGAGCCTTGTGAAGGAATATGTTCAAATTGTGATTTATATTATAAAGATTCTTTGATTTGCCATAAATTTAAAAATAAATAATTTTTTATTAATTATATTTAGTGGGATTTTTTATTACATGTCCGCATTTATTACATGCCAGATAATCTTTTGAACTATCTATAACTAAATAAATATGCTCACAAATATCTTTATCTTCTTCAAAATCAATTTTTTGATAATATTTTTTTTTATTTTTCCAGCTAGCTAAAATTTTAGCTATGATTTCAAATATATACATCCAAAATTTTTTACACTTTCTTCATTGTAGACTTAGGATAAAGATTAGCTTATACTTAATAAAATAACTAAAAATTTATGGTGACTCAAATTTTTAATTATTTATACAAGTAACAAAAGGAGGAAATTAATTTTGGCATTTTTTAAAAAAATAAGTATTTTTATTGCTGTTTTGGCATTAATTAGTTTAAATATCATTTCTGCAAATGCGTTAACTCTGGCAGATTCTGCTAATGAACAGTATTTAGACAATCATGGACATTCTAAAGAACTTACCAGACTGGTAAATGTTCAAAAAAATCGAATAGAAGGCAAAGAAATTCCTGTTGCCAACAAAAAAAACAAATTATCAAAATTTTTTAGAAATTTATTTGTTGAACCTGATTTAACAACACCTGTTGATGAATTTGGCGATAGAAAAATACAAGTGCCGGAAACAAGATAAAAATCAAACAGACTGCCTATTTTTAGACAGTCTGTGCTTGATTTAGATTATATTAAATTTACTGACAGCCTTGGCAGCCAAAGGCTATAGAAACTTCTTCATTTGGATTAATACTGGAAATTTGTGTTCCTGCAGGGTCTACCAAATAGGCTATTTCTTCGGTAGTAGTGCTAAATAATCCTGCAGCGCCGCTTGTTCCTGTTCTGATAACATCAAAAGTACCTTTACCTGCAGCAGCTACTGAGCCTACTGCATCCATGCCTGCACTGCGAAATTTACCTGAAGCCAGTTCGCTTGATGCTATACCAAATCCATTTAAGATTTCTTCAATACTATTTCCTGCAATTACAGTCATGCCGCCAATAGTTCTTCCTGTTGTTCCGGCAAGCCTGCCAACCCATGTAAATGGAAGACCAAGGGTTCTTGCAAGAATATTAGGCTGTTTTTCCTTTTGAACTGTAGCTGAGAGAACTTCTCTAGGCAAAGCTGCTGTTTGCTCTTCATTCTGAATATCTGTAAATGCAACTTTTAAAGCGCCTTTATTATTTGAATTTGGTCTTATAACCTCTACAATTTTGCCATTAACAATAGAACCCTGTGGAAAAAGCATGCCATTGATAGTAACAGGCTCTAGTGTTTTTGCGGTAAATTTATCGCCAACCTGGCTTGCTCTGGCTGTAATATAATTATTAAACTTTAAATTTAAAGTAGGAATTGTAGCTGTTACCATTTGAGGTTTTAAAGCGGCAGCAGCGCCTGTCGTAGTTGGAACTGAAGGTTCTAACGCTAAATGTTGTCTCAATTGCGATAGCATAGATGCAATATCAGCTCGTGTAGCATCTTTATTTGGATTTATTTGGTCTGGATTTGGAAATCCTTGTAACAATCCTGCATTTAAAGATTCTGCAACAGGTATAACTGCCCAACAAGGAACTTGGCTAGCATCCGAATAACTGTTTAATATTTCTTTTGTTTGGGTTGCGGTCAAAGTTCCGGGTATTGCTTTTGCCATAACTGTAAGAGCTTCAGACATGGAAACAGGATTCTTTGGATGATATGTATCATTTGGATAACCTGCTATTAAACCGGCATTATAAGCTTTATCTATAGCATTATTTGCCCAATAATTTTTTGGAACATCTGAAAATACCTGATGTTTAACAATAGGTGTATTTTCTAATTCTAATCCTGATACAAGCATACTTGCAAGTTCTGATCTCAAAACAGGCAAATTAGGCTTGAAAGTACGATCTGGATAGCCTGCTATCACTCCGGCAGAAGCTAATTTATTTATATCATTGCCAGCCCAAAAAGAAGATGAAACATCAGGAAAATGAGCTTCAATTGGAGCTGCGGCTCCGGTTGGCGTTTCTACCGGCACTAATACTGTTCTTTGAATTTGTAATCCTGATGAAGTTTGAATTGTAATAGGAGCGGCAGCTCCAGTCTGAAATTGAGGTCCTCTTAATACTTGAGCTCCTGGTCTTAATACTGATGTACCTGCATCAACAGGACAAGCTGTTGGCATATTTTCAGAAAATACAATAGGCGCAGCAGCTCCGGTTGGATACATAACAGGAGCTGAAGTAGTCATTATACCTTGCGGATTTAAAAAAGCTTCTGTTTGGCTAGTCTCTGTCATCATATTTTGAGGTTCTCCGCCTATTTGGATTATCTGATCTCCGCTGGGTATGACAAGGTTTTTTCCGGCTATTGAAGGATATGCGTAAACCTGTTTTTCCGGATAATTAGAACCTCCTGTAATATTAGGGCAAGTTGCGGTAACAGGACTATTCGTAGGACAAGCACCACCTGTCATGCCAGGTATCATAGGCATTTGTGTATTTTCCTGATTTTGCTCAGATGGACAAGTTGAAGTTTCAGGAGTGGTAACAACAGGACAAGCACCACCTGTTTCACCTGGCGCCATAGGTATTTGCTGCGTATTCTGTTCAGTTTGTTGTGATGGATAAGATTGATTTTGAGAAGAAGCATTATTATCCACAGCCTGGGCAGTATTGCCAATAGTTAATATACTTATGGATATTGCTGCTGCTAACGATAATTTTTTAAAATTCATTACATTATCCTCCTTAAAATTCAAATATTATCCAGAATATACTGGAAAAATATTTTAAAATTCCGATCATTACTGTTGTGTTGCAATATGAAAAGCGCCATATCTGTCAAATTGTTTTTTTATTTCGTTTTTCAAATCAGTATTTATATGAGCTACAAGAAGTATATTTCCTTTTTCTTTTACAGCATTTTCATAAAATTTTGCTTCATGTTCCGGAATACCTAAACCGACCAGAGCGCCAATTATAGAACCAATAATACCGCCTGTTGTCATTCCTGTCATAACTCCTATAATTGGACCAGCCACAACTAATCCTAAACCAGGTATAATAACTGCTCCGATTAATGTTAAGCCTCCTATTACAGCGCCTAATAAACCACCTGTCGCTAAACCTTTAATTGCTTCTTCGGAGGCTTTTGTTTTTGTGTCTACTGAAAATTTATTTTTTTGAGTTTCTTCAGACATTAAAATACTTATATCGTCTTCAGAAATGCCTTGTCCTTCAAGAAAATTTATCATTTCAGATAAGTTCTTCGAAGAATCAAATATTCCTGATATGGTTATTTTAGAGTTTTTAGGCATTTTAAACCTCTAATATTAAATTTGTTTATAAAATATTTTGAAATATTTATATGAAATTATTATCTTTTTAAAAGAGTTTAATCATTACCTTTATTACTAATTTATGCGGGTAATTTTTTTACTTTGAATATATTAAAAATTTTCCTGTGTCATCCTTCAGCGAATGACACAGGAAAATTTATTATAATTACCTGATTATATTTATAGAGGACATAGCCCTAAGAATCTCATAGATTGTTGATTCTGAGATTGCAATGACATATTAACTTATTTGTTTGCTATAGAAAATATAAAGTTAATCAGGATTATTTAAAGATTTTAGACTTTGGACCAGCTGCAACTAAGTGATCTACGCCTGAAAATTTCTTAAAGTTTTCTATAAACATATTTGCAAGCTTATCTGCAGCTTCATCATAAGCTTCTTTATCTTTCCAGGTTTGTTTTGGATTAAGAATTTCTACCGGAACTTCAGAGCATGATTTTGGCATTAGTAAATTAAATACTGGATGAAGTTCATATTCAACATTTTCAAGCTCACCTGATAAAGCAGCATTAATTATTGCCCTAGTATAAGGAATACTGATTCTTTCTCCAACTCCGAAAGTTCCGCCTATCCAGCCTGTATTAATTAAATAAACTTTAGTATTATATTTCTTAATTTTTTCAATTAACAGTTCAGCGTATTTGGCTGACAGTAAAGGCATAAACGGTCCGCCAAAACAGTTTGAAAAAGTTGCCTGCGGTTCAATTATACCTCTTTCTGTGCCTGCAAGCTTGCTTGTATATCCACTGATAAAATGATACTGAGCTTGCTCTTTAGTTAATTTAGCTACAGGCGGCAATACTCCATAAGCATCCGCTGTTAAAAAAACTATAATTTCAGGATGATTTGCCATGCCGGAGGTTACAGCATTGGGAATATGACTTATAGGATAACCGGCTCTTGTATTTTCAGTAATGCTTGCATCATCAAAATTTAAAGTCCTGCTATCCGGAAACATGGTTACATTCTCAACCATTGCTCCAAATTTTATTGCATCCCAGATTTGGGGTTCATTTTTTTTTGATAAATTAATACATTTAGCATAACAACCGCCTTCAAAATTAAAGATGCCTTTATCAGACCAGCCATGCTCGTCATCTCCAACAATCATACGATTAGGGTCTGCTGACAAAGTTGTTTTTCCTGTTCCTGAAAGTCCAAAAAACAGGGCTGATTTTCCGTTAAATCCGACATTTGCCGAACAATGCATAGGAAATATATTAATTTCAGGCAGTATATAGTTTAAAGTAGTAAATATGGATTTTTTTATCTCTCCAGCATATTGAGAAGCAATCACCAAAATTATTTTTTTCTCAATATTAACCAAAATAGCTGCTTCTGAATTAGTATCATCTATTTTTGGATCAAGTTTTAATCCCGGAACCGAAATTACTGTAAATCCCGGAACAAACTTACTTAAACTCTCAGGAGAAGGATGTAAAAACATATCCTGCACAAAAAGATTTTGAGAAGCAAGTTCGGTTATGAATCTTATAGATAAAGCATATTCCGGATCTGCGCAGGCAAAACCATCAAATATATAAACTTCTTTGCTTTTTAGATAATTTTTAACTTTTTCATAAATTTTATTGAATTTTTCTTCAGAAATAGCAACATTAGTTTTATTCCAGTTTATTTTATTATGAATTAAAGGCGTATCAACAAAAAATCTATCGTTTGGAGAACGACCAGTATATATACCTGTTTTTACTACTAATGCGCCTGTGTAAGATAACTTGCCTTCACCTTTTTTAATGGCTTCTTCTACTAATTTTGCTTGTGATGATTGATAATAAACTTGCCCAACATCAAATATCCCTAGATAATTTAAGTATTGATTCATAATTTTCTCTCCTTACCAGCAATTGTATTAAATAAAAACCTGTTTTGTTTAAAGAATGATTTTACACAGCCAATTAAAGAGAGTATCATAACAAAATTTTTATTGCAAGAAATTTTGTTTAAAGGTTCACAACCAACAAAGTCATGAAATGACATTATAACTATAATTTAGCTTAGCATTATTCATAAAATGAATGAATTTGTAGGTAGGACAGATCCCGAACATCCATGATACTTAAATATCAGCCATGCTTAATGCTTCGAGATATTTCTAGTGATTTTTAGACGAAAATAGGATTTTTAAATATTGGAAGTGAAACTCTGCTCATCATCTTCCAAATCAGAAATATTAATAGATTCTTCATCATCTTCGTCCTGATAATGCAGCGGATAATCAATTTCAATACTGTTGACTTCTTCTTCGATCATTTCTATATCTTTTTTACTGTATTCTTTTATTCTTCCATCTTCAAGTTTTACAGCAACATTTGCATTTAAAAAATGAAGGGAACAAACTCTGCCAATTCCATCAGGAGTTAAAACACCGCTTCCAATAGGAGGCATACCTACAGCAGCTTCAATATAAACAGAATATTCATAGTTAAGGCAACATAATAATCTTCCGCAAACACCCGAAATTTTACTCGGATTAATAGGCATGCCCTGATCTTTTGCAAGCTTAATATTAATCGAAGTAAATTGCTTCAACCAAGAGCAACAGCAAAATTCTTTTCCACACAGTCCAAGTCCTTCTATTATTGAAGTTTCATCCCTGACTCCTATATGACGCAGATCAATTCTTACTTTTCTAAAAGTCTGTGTTAAATCTCGAAGAAGATCTCTAAAATCTATTCTAAAAGGAGCTGTAAAATAAAATGTAAGTTTTTTTCTATCAAAAGTATAATTTACTTCTACTAATCTCATAGGTAATTTATGAATTTCAATAAACTCGCTACACTTTTGAAAAGCAATGTTTTCTTTTTCTTTATTTTCTTCAAGTGTTTTGCTGTCTCTTTGACATAAACCTCTAATGACAGGAATAGGCTCAGGAAGAAGATCTCCCCATTTTTCCAGTACACAGCTCGGAATTCTTAAAGCTCTTGCTACTTCCTCTCCTTTTTCTGTCCTGACAATAACCATTTGTCTATGTTCAATCTTTAATGTTTCAGGTACCGTAAGGGGATGAAGTCTATTTTTAAGTAATCTTACTCCAAATTTATGCATAATTTTTTAAAATATCTTTTGCCTATATTATTTACTTTTAATATTATACATTATTTTAAAGATTAATTGTTCCATTCGTAAAAAATTTAATATTATTCCTGTTTTGAACAAAAACCAAACAGGATATATATTTTTTAATCTCTGAAAATTCCGGATTTTTTAGTTTTTCCAGTAAAATTTGTATATTATCCGCTAAAAATTCTACTAAAACTAATTTTTTTGATTGCGCAAGAGAAATTATAAAATCTGTTCCTTCTTTAATAAAAGCTTCTTCAATATAAATAACATCCGGAGATTGTGAATTTATAAATTTAATGGCTTTATCAAAAGTAAATCCAACATTTTCATTTAGCTCGCATTGATTTATTTCAGGCAAATCATACTTCACTATAGATTCTAAAGTCATTATATTTTTGTTTTTTTCATTTATTGACGATAAAAACGAATAAATTATTGAAGTTTTTCCACTTAAACCTGAACCAAATACAAATATAATACCGGTTTTTTCTAAATATTGCTTTATTAAACTCAGTTCACTACTGTTTAAAGATAATTCATCAAGTTTTGACGGAGGTTTATAAATTTTGATAGAAATTCTTTCGCCTTTGATTGTTGGAAAAGTTGAAACACTTGCAATAATATTAATTGAATCAATAGAAAGCTTTATTTTTCCGAGTTGAGGCAGTTCAAAAATAGCAAGATCGAGATTAGCCATAGTTTTTAACTTTGAAAGACATAAATATCCTAATAAAACAGGGATATTATCTTTATTAAAAATCTCATTACCCTGCTTGAATTTGACTGCTATTCCATTGTTAGCAGTATTTTCAAGAAAAATTTCCTGTGTATTTTCAAAAATAGCCTGGCGAAAAATAGCTTCGATTATTTTTTGCGCTTGAAAATCACCTGTTTTTTCGTTATTTAATTCTTTTTTCCAGTTAGGACTCGTATCCTCTGTATTAATAGATATATCTAAATCTTTAAATTCTATGTTTTCCTGAAAATAATATTTTTCTATTGTTTGTAATATACTTCTTTCCGAACAGATAACAGGTTCAACATTATAATTGATAGAATTAATAAAACTATTCAGCGCAAAAAGGTCAAGAGGGTCTGCCATAGCTATAGTAAGAATATCTTCTATCTTAAATAAAGGAATTATTTTATAATTTTGGGCATCTTTTTTAGAAATAAGATTTAAACAGTTTTCATCAAGATTATAATCATCCAAATTTACATAAGGAATATGTAATTTAATTTCAATAAAATTCAGAAGTTTTTCCTCAGATATTAAATTTAGCTGAATAAGCACCTGCGCAAGGTTAGCATTGCTATTCTGAGTTATTTCTTCGGCTTTTGACAAATTTTCATAGCTGATTAATCCGTCTCTTACAAGATCATACTTTAATTTTTCTATAGTTTTGTTATTAAGGATTCTTTGCATAAATCAGTCTATTTTAAGATATTTTTTAACAATTTTAACTAATTCGTCTATATCAAACGGCTTTGTTATATATTTATCAGCTCCTGTTTCCTCACCAATAGCCTTATCTTCTTCCTGTGATCTTGCTGTAACCATTAATATAGGCATATTCTTGTATTTTGCGTCAAATTTTAAAAGTCTGCAAACCTTGTAGCCGTTAATTTTTGGAAGCATTACATCAAGAATGATAAGATCAGGTTTTTCAGATTTTGCTTTATTTAAAGCTTCTTCTCCATCATAAGCCGTTATGCATTTTATGCCTTCAGTCTCAAGAATAAATTGTAAAGTTTCTACTATATCCTGCTCATCATCGACTATAAGAACTTTTTTTTCTGCCAACTTCATTTAAAAAATTACTCCTGTTTTTTATAAAGACAATATATTGATTTTTCTGCCTGTTCTATTAACTCTTCACTTGTAATAGCGTCTTCCGGATATATTGAAATGCCTAAATACAAGCTATAATTTAAATATTGAGATTTATTATCCAGTAAATATCTCTTTAAACGTTTAACAACATTATCAGCGCCTACTTTATCAGTATTTGAAAGGACTATTTGCATTCTATCATCCTGAACAAAAAATTTACACTTATCGCCCTTTCTAATAATATTTATTTTACCGGCAGTAATGTGTTTAATTATTGAACTTGCAAAATCTCCACAAAAAACATTTTTTTCTATTTTTTCTTCAAGAAGAATCAATGCCAGGTTAGAATGACTGTATTTTGAATATTGCAACTCATTGTCAAGCTCAAGTAAAAAAGTGTTATGATGCATCATAACAGGAAGAATAAACGAAAATTTGCTTCCTTTATGAACTTCGCTTTCAAGCCAAATTTTGCCTCTGTGCGCTTCTATAAGTTGTCTTGCAATAGGCAGTCCCAAACCCGTGCCTCCTACTTCTCTGCTTAAAGAACTTTCTATTTGCTGAAATTTATCAAATACTTTTGGAATATCTGATTCCTGAATACCTATGCCGGTATCTTCCACATCTATTTTAACATAATTGCCTTTTAAAACACTTTGTTGTTTTACATTTGAGGAAGGGTCCTGATAAAATAAGCTTGTATCTATAGATTCAGAGTTTATTTCCTGAGCAAATATTTTTATTTCACCGTTTTCAGGAGTAAATTTAATTGCATTTGAGACCAGATTTGACAAAATTTGTTCAATTCTGCTTATATCCCCGTATATTTGAGGAAGTTCAGACTGCTCAGACTGTTTAGAAATATTTACGGCAAATTCTATATTTTTTTTATAAGCCAGGTGTTCAAACGTTGATACTACAAACTGAATAGGATCAAGAATATTCATAGGTTTAAATCTATATTCCATTTTACCGGCTTCAATTTTTGATAAATCAAGCAAATCATTAATAATTCCTGCTAATCTGTCCACATTTCTTTTAGCTATGCTTAAAAAATTATTTTGTATTTTAGTTATTTCACCGGTTTTTCCCGAAAGCATAATATCAAGAGAGTTTTTAATTGATGTCAGGGGAGTTCTTAATTCGTGAGAAACAATAGAAATAAACTCGGACTTTAGTTTTTCAAGTTTTTCCAGCTTGATATTGGTCTTTTTAATTTCTTCATAAAGAATTGCGCTTTCAAGCGGTAATGAAACCTGCTTTACTACTGTCTGAAAGCAGGTTGAATCTTCTCCGGTAAAATCATTTTCCCTTAAAATTTCAACTGTTCCGAAAAATTTGTCTGAAGTATTAATAGGAGAAAACAGGCTGTCATAATTAAGCGCATAAAGATCAAATCTGCCTTTTTTATATTTGGAATGTTTTTCTACTTTAATATTGTCTATTGAAAGTTCAAAAGGGAGTTTTTCATCTTCAAAAAGGCTCTTATATCCGACGATTGACCTTATTTTCAAAGCCTGTTCAAGTCTTTTGGATATTGGATTTGTAGAATTAATTATTAAAGTTGCGTTTTCAGGATCATTAATAGCAAGTATCAAGCATAGTGAAAAATTTAAACTTTTTTCAAGTCCAATATTCATAATATTTATGAGTTTTGATTTATCAAGAGTTCCTGCAAGCTGCGAGCTTGTGTTATACAATACATTTAACTGGTATAAACTTTTTGCCAGTTCGCTGTTATTTGTATATAAAATATCCAAAAGCTTTTTAATTCTTAGATGCGCATTAACTGTGGCAATTAAAATATTGTCGCTAAAAGGTTTGGTAATATAACCGTCTGCTCCGACAAGGATTTCTTCTGACGGAGAATCTTTTGAGGTAAGCAAAATTATTTGTACATCATTAGTTTGATTATGCAGTTTAAGTTTTTTGCAGATACTTGAAATATTAATCTCAGTGCAGGCAGTGTTAATAAGAGCTATATCAGGAATAAATTCATTAACAATTTCAAAAGCTTCTTCTTCATTAAAAACAGTTCTGGTTTCATAGCCGACTTCGTTTAGTAATATAGCTAAATCATTATTTTTATCTGATTTTTGACAAATAATTAAAATTTTTGACATGATTAATTTTTTAACCGCCTATTTAAAATTATTTTCTCCATTTTAAAGCTTCCTGCTGAGCTTCCTCAATAGTCATAAGACAATTTTTAACATAATAAAGCAAAAGAACATCATGCTGAGTTTTTATTTCATGTTTATCTTTAACAAGAGCCTGTAAATTATCTATACTGTTTGCTCCTCCAAGGCAAAGCGGTATTTTATGGTCAATATCCACTTTAGCATTTGGAGTGTAACCGTCTCTGATTTTAATTGATTTTTTAGTATTAAGATTAACGTTTCTGGGATAAATAATAGTGCAGATTCCATAGCAGTCACAAAGCTCTTCAGCTTCAACGCCTGCTAAACTAAATATAAAAAATAAAATTTCTAATAAAATTACTGTAATTTTAATCATATTTATCTCTTTTAAAAAATCATTTTAAGTTAATATTATATAATTATATAATTTAAAAAAATTAAAGTTAATAATAGCAGGAAAAATCATCTTGATTGGAAGTATTATAAAAATACATTCGGATTTTTATTATGTAAAGGCTGAAAATATAATTTTTGAATGTAAAATTCGAGAAAAAATAAAAAAACAAAAACAAGAAATTCTTGTTGGTGATCTGGTGCAATTAGATGAAATCAACCCTGACACTAATCAATATGTAATAACAGAAATTCTTGACAGAAAAAATTTTATACCTCGTCCTTCAATCGCAAATATTGATCAAATAATAGTTGTAGCTGCTCTGGATCAGCCTCCACTTGATTTTATCCAGTTAAACAGGTATTTAATTCAGGCAAAGCTTTATAATATTCCTGCTGTTTTATGTATTAACAAGTCAGACCTGGAAGATAAAGAGAATTTAAAAATTAAAATAAATTTAATATATAAAAATTTAGGATATGAAATTGTTTTCACTTCAGCTTTGACTGGTGAAGGAATAGAAGAATTTAAAAATATTTTAAGCTCTCAAAAAACAGTTTTAGCCGGCGCCTCCGGAGTTGGAAAATCAAGCCTGTTAAATAAAATTCATCATGAATTACACTTGAAAACCGGATTTATAAGCTCCAAGTCTTTGAGAGGAACACATACAACAAGATATATTGAAATTTTAGACATTCCTCTCAGTGGAGACAGGTCTGCTCAAGTGGCAGATACTCCGGGGTTTAGTTATTTAAAGTTTGATAATGTTCTTCCAAATATCATAAAAGACCTTTTTGATGAGATAAAATTACTCTCAAAAGATTGTTATTTTTCAAACTGTCTACATTTGGAGGAAGATGGCTGTAATATTATTGCAAACATTGATAAAATAGATTTTTCACGATATAAAAGCTATAAAATATTTGTAAATGAAGCCTTAAAATATAAAGAAAAATTAGCTCGGCTCGGACATAAAAAAGAAAAATTAACTAAAAACTTGGATACTAACGATAAAGAAAAATTAAAAATAGCTAAATTAGGTATTCGCTCAAAAGAAAAATCAAGAAGAGTTAATAAGCAGGAATTGAATTTTGTTTCAATTTTAGAAAATGC
>JAZDPZ010000056.1:0-9126 GCA_043797105.1 bacterium
TTATTTTTTATTTTTATTATGGTAATAGAATTTATATATATATTATTTTTTCCTGAATTTATAAATGAAGAAAATTTTGCAATTGCTTTAGGAGTGATTTTTCTTGATATAGCTATATTTATCTGGCTTAAAAAAGTAAAAGCATATTTTTATATTAATTCTTTACTGCATCAGTATAAAAAAATCACGATTAATAGTGGATTTTAAGATGGCTTAATTTGTTCTTTTACCCAGTTATAAACGGTTTCTGCTAACTCAACAGCTTCTTCATATTCTTCTTTTGTAACTTTTCTATAGTTATCAGGATATCTGGTTTCAACTGAATATTGAGTTAATTCTGCGGAGTCAACTACATTATCAGGTACTTTTATTGAATATTTTTTTAATAAATTTATAAGTCTTGATATTGAATGAGTTTTGGGAAAATCAATGCCTTTATATAAAAGTAATGCTTTGAAAGATTTTTCTGTGCTTTGTTGTAAATCAAAACATAAATCTTCAATAAATACTTCTCTTAAATCCAGATTATCACATTCCTTTCCTCTGCTAAGATTACTCTTGGCTCTTTTTAACCAATCCAAAGGAGTAAGTGAATTATCCATAAATTACTATACCTTCTTTTAAAACATATCTAATAATAGAACCGAGGTTATTTTTACTTTTTTCCAAATTCTCAGGTGTTTTAACAATAACATCTACGCAAGCATCAACATCTACAAGCTTCCTATATATTTTTTTTGCTAAATTTCTTTCGTCTATGTCAGACTTTACAACTAAAATATCGTAATCACTGTCTTCTCTAGCATCGCCTCTTGCTTGAGAGCCAAAAAGTATTATTTTATCAGGCGTTACTACCTGTAAAATAACTTCTATTATTTTATTCAATACTTTTTTATCGGGCATTTTAATATATCCTATAATAATATTATACTCATTTGAAGAATGATAGCAATATTATAGAGGTTAATCAATTATAAACTTCCTGATTAATCTTGCTTTCAAAATATTTTATTGTTTTTAAAAGACCATCATGAAGCTCAACTGTAGGCTTCCATCTTAATTTTTCTTTGGCAAGGGTAATATCTGGACATCTTTTTGAAGGATCATCCTCAGGAAGAGGGAAATAAACTATTTTGGAACTGCTGCCGGTAAGCTCTATAATCATTTTTGCAAAGTCAATAATAGGAGTTTCAACAGGATTACCAAGATTTATCGGTCCAATAAACTCTGGAGATGCATCCATCATTTTGATAATTCCGTCAACCAAATCAGTAACATAGCAAAATGATCTGGTTTGGCTGCCATCGCCATATATGGTAATATCCTGATTTTTTAATGCCTGAACTATAAAGTTACTTACAACTCTTCCGTCATCCTTAGCCATTCTTGGTCCATAAGTGTTAAATATCCTGACAATCTTGATATTAACTTTATTTTGCCTATGATAATCCATCATTAGAGTCTCTGCTACTCTTTTACCTTCATCATAACAACTCCTAATGCCAATAGAATTAACATTACCCCAGTAACTTTCCTTTTGAGGATGTTCTTTTGGATCACCGTAAACTTCTGAAGTCGAAGCCTGTAATATTGGAACTCTCAACCTTTTTGCAAGTCCAAGCATATTAATAGTTCCCTGTACATTAGTTTTAATGGTTTTCACCGGATTATACTGGTAATGTACAGGCGAAGCCGGACAGGCAAGATTATATATTTCGTCAACTTCCAGTAAAATAGGCTTAATTATGTCATGTCTTATTAACTCGAATTTTTTATTATCCATTAAATGATAAATATTTTCTTTAAAACCTGTAAAAAAATTATCCAGACAAATAACTTCATTATTATTTTTCAGCAAAACATCACATAAATGAGATCCTATAAAGCCAGCTCCTCCAGTTATTAATATTTTTTTCATATATACACTTTTTTCCTTTTTTTAAAGATTAATAATATCTATTTTTTTCCCAATTCCATGCTGATTTAATAATATCGCTTATTTCTGTGTATTCGGGTTTCCATCCAAGTTCTACCTGTGCTTTTGTATTGCCTGCAATAAGGATGGCAGGATCTCCTTCCCTTCTTGATACAACTTCTATATTTATGTTTTTGCCTGATATTTTTTCACTAATTTGAATAATTTCATTAACAGAATAACCTTTCCCAATTCCAAGATTATAAAAATTACTATTTTTGCCTCCAAACAATTTTTCCAAAGCCAGTCTGTGAGCTTTTGCCAGATCATCAACATGTATATAATCTCTAATACAGGTTTTATCAGGAGTATCATAATCATTTCCAAATATTTTTATTGAATCTTTTTTCCCTAAAGCTGTCTGTAACACCAATGGTATTAAATGCGTTTCATTATTATGGCTTTCGCCAATATTGCTATCATTGTTTGCTCCTGCTGCATTAAAATACCTGAGAGCCATATATTTTAATCCATAAGCTTTATCATAATCCTGTAAAATGTTTTCTATCATTAATTTTGTTTTTCCATAAGTATTAATAGGACTTTGGGTATGTTTTTCATCAATTGGAATATAAAGCGGTTTGCCGTAAATAGCGCATGTAGAAGAAAAAACCAGTTTATTGACATTATTTTCAAGCATTACTTTAAGCAGATTTAAAGTATTAACAACATTGTTATAATAATATTTTTGCGGTTCAAAAACTGATTCTCCGACATAACAGCTTGCGGCAAAATGCACAACAGCTTTTATCGGATATTTTTTAAAGCAGGTTTTTATTGCTTCAATATTTGAAAGATCAGCTTTATAAAAATTACAGGTTTTTACTGCTTCTCGATGTCCTTCTGAAAGATTATCCAGGACAAAGCATTCATAGCCTAATTTTAAAAACTCTAAAACGCAATGACTGCCAATATAACCTGCTCCACCTGTTATTAAAATTGTCAATAAATCCTCTCCCTATATTCAACTTGAGTTATAATAATTTATACTAAAAAAGAGAACTTTTTCAATATCTAAGCAGGTAATAAAAAAATTTTCTTGTTTAACTGTCATTGCGAGCGAAGCGAAGCAATCTAAAATAATATTTGGATCACCACGCCCCTTCGGGACTCGTGATGACAGATAAAAGTTCACCATTTCTTATCTAACAGGAGACATAAATGCCAAAATATAAAATAGGTTTTGTTCTGGATGAATATGAACTTTTAAATTCTCCACCGGATAAACCAAACACATCTTTTTTAATAATGAAAGAGTGTTGTTCAAGAAATCATCAAATATATGCTATTTTAATAAAAAATTTGATTTTAAATAATAATAAGCCTGAAGCGTGTGCTTATATGATTAATGCTGATGATTTTCATGGAAAATATAATAGAAATATTAATAATCAGTGTTATATCAGTTTAAATGACCTGGATATGATTCTTGTAAGACAAAATCCTCCTGTTAATATGGACTATATTTTTTGTACTTATATACTTGATTATGTTGATAAGTCAAAAACAATTGTGATTAATGACCCGTCAGGAATAAGAAAAGCTAATGAAAAGCTGTATATTAATAATTTTCCTGAAATAACCCCCAAAAGCATTGTTACTTCAAATATTTCTTTAATAAAAAGCTTTTTAAACCAGTATAATGAAATTATAATTAAACCTCTTGATAATTTTGGCGGAAACGGGGTCTTTTATCTTAAAGAAAAAGATAAAAACCTGAATACAATACTTGAAAATGCTACTAATAATGAAAATAAGCTGGTATTAGCTCAGGAATATTTATGTAATGTAAAATACGGAGATAAAAGGCTTGTTTTATTAGGAGGAGAACCAATTGCCGCAATAAACAGGTTTCCTTCAGAATATGATTTTAGGGCAAACATGTGTAAAGGCGGTTATTTGGAAAAAGGCATAATAACTGATGAAGACAGAGAAATTTGTAAAAAAATATCAAAAAATCTTTTACAGGACGGGCTATTTTTTGTTGGTTTAGACATAATAGATAATAAATTAATTGAGATTAATGTAACAAGCCCGGGATTTTTCATAAGCATAATCAATCCTATGTGGAATATAAAACTTGAAAAAATAGTTGTAGATTATATAGAAAGCCTAAGGATTAAAAATAATGAATATTATAAATTATAGAAAAAAATATCAGGGTTTTTTTGAAATAACAACAAAAGTTCCTGTTAAAGATTCTTACTCTTTAAGTTTGGTTTATACCCCGGGAGTTGGAAAATCCTGTATTGAAATAAAAAATAATAAAGAAAAATCTTTTGAATTAACTAACAGAGCAAATTCAATCGCTGTTATAACTGATTGCTCAACTTTTTCTGACTTTGAAACCATAAATCCTCTTTGTTCAATACCAATAGTAGAAACAAAAGCAATATTTTACAGGGAATTTGCAGGAATTGACGCTTATCCCATAGTTGTAAATACTCATGAAATTGAAAAAATAGCTGAAATTATTTTGAATTTAGCTCCTAATTTTGCTGGTTTTGATCTGGATGATTTTTTGCCTGAACGCACATCTATCATTGAAAGCTGGCTTGATAAAGATCTTAATTTGCCTGTATTTTACAGTTATCGTAAACCTAATATATTTCTTGCTCTTGAAAAAACTAATCTTTTAGGAAAAATAAATCCGGCTATAATTTTACCTGCAATGTTTAGAGGAATTTTGGATGTTCAGGCTTCGACAATTAATAATGAAATATACGATGTATTAGAGACTGCCCTTAAAGAATGCGTTAATCTGGGATTAATTTCAGAATTTTTGCCTGAATCTAATGAGCTTAACTTTAAGGTAGCAGCTAAAATAGTGTATTATGTGGCAAAAACAGCAATTGACACAAATATAGCCAGGCTTGCAGTTGATCCTGAATACGTTGAGCAGAAGTATCTGGACTATTTATACGAAGGAAAAAAATCCTGGTTTGAAAAACCTTTACCCGAATATTTAAGCGCTGATTACAGCCTGGAAGAAAATTCTCTGGAACTGCACAGAAGAGCACGTGGAGTTATTGAAACAAATTCTAAAATAAAAATAAAAAATTCTGATGATTATGAAAATTTTTATTCTCCTGAAAAAATAGATCAAATAACAAAGGAAATTGAGCTTGATTATACAAAGGCTTATGATTTAACGCCTAAAGGTAATTTAGTCGCTATAATAACCGATGGATCAGCAGTATTAGGCTTTGGAAATATTGGACCTGAAGCAGCTCTTCCTGTTATGGAAGGGAAAGCAGCTTTATTTAAGACTTTAGCCGGAGTCGATGCTGTTCCTCTATGCTTTAACACTCAGGATCCGGATAGATTAATTGAGCTTATAAGTCATATTACTCCAATATTTGGCGGCATTAATCTGGAAGATATAGCTTCTCCTCATTGTTTTGAAATTGAAAAAAAACTCATCGAGACTTTAAATATTCCTGTTTTTCATGATGACCAACATGGCACAGCTGTTGTTGTTTTAGCGGGTTTTATTAATGCGTTGAAAATTGTTGATAAAAAAATTGAAAATATAAAAATTGTGGTAAACGGCGCTGGAGCAGGAGCTTTGTCAGTATCTGAGCTGCTTCTTCAATATGGGGTTAAAAATCTTATTTTGTGCGATAGACAGGGAGCTATTTATAAAGGACGAAATCTTGGAATGAATCCTTATAAAGAAATTTTTGCTCATAAAACCAATCCTGATAATGAAAAAGGCTGTCTTGCCTCAGTAATCAGAGGAGCTGATTTCTTTATAGGACTTTCAGCAGGCAATATCTTAAATTCGGAAATGATTAAATCTATGGCAAATAAACCTGTAATTTTTGCTTTGGCTAATCCAATTCCTGAAATCATGCCTGAAATCGCATACAAATCAGGCGCTTTTATCGTAGCAACAGGAAGATCTGATTTTAAAAATCAAATAAACAACTCTCTTGCCTTTCCTGGAATTTTCAGAGGAGCTTTGGATGTAAGGGCAAAAAAAATCAACAATGATATGAAAATAAACGCAGCCTTTGCTATTGCCGGTTTATTAAAAGACAGTGAACTTTCACCTGAATATATAATTCCTCATGCTTTGGATTTTAGAGTTCCTCCTACGGTAGCAAAATCTGTTGCAGAGTCTGCTATTAAAACAAATGTTGCTCAGGTAAATATAAATCCTGATTTAATATTTGAAAAAACTAAAAATTACCTCTATATCATATAATAATCACTGATTTTTGGAATATTAATGATGCTGATAATCAATTTCTGATTAAATTTCACAAAAATTTTATTTAGAACCCAAAATTTTTAAAGCTTTGATTTAATTCCTTTTTGTAGTAGATTTGTGGTTAAAAAGGAAAATGTTTTTATACAATCTTTAATTGTTAATTTAATGTTATGCGTTTAGATAAATTTTTAAAAGTTTCAAGATTAATAAAAAGAAGAAGCATAGCAAATGAAATTTCTGCTCAGGGTAGGGTTTTTATTAATGATAGACTTGCCAAACCTTCCAGCAAAGTTAAAGAAGGAGATAAGCTAATAATAGAGCATTATAACAAAACTCTGATTATAGAAATTCTAAAAATTCCAATAAAAAATATTTCCATTCAGGAATCAAAAGATTTATACAGGATAATTGAAGAAATTGAACACAAACAGACGGTTTAGTTAAATTAGATAAAATTGGAGGAAAAAAATGTCTACTTTTATTGAAAATATTAAAGCAAGACAAATATTGGATTCAAGAGGTAATCCAACTGTTGAAGTCGACGTTATTTTATCAAGCGGGGCTTTAGGAAGAGCAGCTGTGCCATCAGGAGCAAGTACGGGGATTTATGAAGCTCTTGAATTAAGGGATGAAGATATGTCCTGTTATAATGGCAAAGGCGTTTTGCAAGCTGTTGACAATGTTAATGATATTTTGGCAAAAGAACTTATTGATCATGATGCCAGCAATCAATATGAAATTGATAGAACAATGATAGAGCTTGATGGAACAGAAAACAAAAATAAACTAGGAGCTAATGCTATTTTAGGAGTTAGTCTGGCATGCGCTAAAGCTTCTGCCATAGCTCTTAATATGCCTCTTTACAGATATCTTGGCGGAGTAAATGCTATAACATTGCCTGTTCCTCTTATGAATATTTTAAATGGCGGTGTTCATGCCGATAATAACGTCGATATTCAGGAATTTATGATTGTGCCGGTAGGAGCCTGCAATTTTGCGGAAGCTCTAAGATGGGGCGCTGAAGTCTTTCATGCTCTTAAATCAGTTTTAAAGCAAAAAGGCGAAATCACCTCTGTTGGTGATGAAGGCGGATTTGCTCCAAATCTCTCTTCTAACGAAGAAGCTCTTGATCTTATTATTGAAGCCATTAATAAAGCCGGATATACTACAGATAATATTAAACTGGCTCTTGATGTCGCAAGTTCAGAACTTTATAAAGACGGAAAATACGTTCTTGAAGGCGAAGGAAAAACTTTTAGCAAAGATCAAATGGTTGATTTTCTTAAAGGAATTATGAATAAATATCCGATAATTTCTATAGAAGACGGTATGAGCGAAAATGACTGGGAAGGCTGGAAGCTTTTAACAGATGAAATAGGCGATAAAATTCAGTTAGTAGGCGATGATTTATTTGTAACAAACACTAAAAAACTTGCAGAAGGAATCGTTAAAAATATAGCTAACAGTATTCTCATTAAAGTCAACCAAATTGGCACTTTAAGCGAAACTTTGGCAGCTATAAATCTGGCTCAGCAAGCTGGTTATACAACGGTTATCAGCCATAGATCAGGCGAAACCGAAGACACGACAATTGCAGATCTTGCAGTAGCAACAAATGCAGGACAAATTAAAACCGGTTCTGCTTGCAGAACAGACCGTGTAGCTAAATATAACCAATTAATCAGAATCGAACAGGAATTGGGTTCAGTAGCCAGATATCCTGGGATAAGGACTTTTCATGGCTTAAAAAAAGCCAAAACTGCTCAGGAACTTTATGTGATATAAAATTTTTTAGTTAGTTAGTTTTTAGTTAGTGTAGGGCTATGCTCTACACTAATTAATTTTTTAGATCAGTTATTATTTTAATCATTGGATCATTCTCGACAATTTGTTCAATATTCTGAATATTAGCTGTTATTAATCTAATATAATAAGCGTAATATTCAGCAAAATATTCTTGGGGATTTAAGCTGGAATAATTAGAAATAAACAAACAGGTTTTTTTTGCCTGTTTATAAATTTTTTCTACACTAATTCTGATATTTTGATTTATTACACACCAAACCTGATGAGCAAACTCATGGGCTACAGATGCCGGAGTAAATTTTATTTTTTCAGGAATATTCCATAATAAATCTCTTAATCTTTCAATGCCTACATAAGCATTACTCCCTCCAATTCCTCTTAATCTGCAATAAGAAAAATTTTTAGAATAACTTTTATCTCTTAAATACTGATTCGAAGGAAAATCTGTTAATCTTACATCAATCGGCACTACTATAAAATGAGAATTTGCCTCATTCAGTTTTTCTATAAAACATTCAAGAGGAGCAACTGATGCATGAACAATATTTTTCTCAAATTTATTTAATTTATTATAATTTTTAAACAAATTTGAAATGCCTATTGGCGCATCAAAATCATTAATTTTTCTTATGCTGAAATTTTTTTCGTATAATGCCTGAGAAATGCCTAAATAAGCCGGATAGCAATATTTATCCCTATTTATTGCAGTTTTATAAAGTTTGATAGCCTCATCCAAATCTCCTTGTCTAAGCAATTGCGTAGCTTTATTATAAGCAGAATCATTAAAATTCAGATTGCTTAAATTTTTTGGAAATTTAAATTCATCAATTACCAGATCAGCCGTTCTATCATATAAAATAGGATCATTTTCCAGCATATCAATAATAAAAAAATAGATCTCTCTGGCTTTATTTTTATCTAAATTTTCATATATCATTGCTTTTAATTTTAATAAATTTATATAATATTCATCATTTTTAGGATACAGTTCAATAACTTTGTTAAGATATTTCAGAGCTTCAGAATATTGCTGTTTTTCAATTAATTCTATAACTTTTTTCATACTACCTTTTTCATAGAAAAAATTTCCCTATTCTAAAAATAGTATTCTATATTTTTAATTAAATTT